>CADCPV010000110.1 GCA_902803345.1 uncultured Eubacteriales bacterium
CGGCTCGATTATTTCTTTATACAGCTTCCGGAAGAACGTAAGCGACAGTATCCCCGACACCACCTCCGCAATCGGGAAGGCAAGCCACACCAGGTCTATGTTTCCGAGCCTTGAAAGCAGGAAAGCCACCGGAATCAGGACCACCAGCTGGCGCCCGACCGAGATGATCAGCGAGTAAGTGCTGCGGGCGAAGGCCTGGAAGACGGATCCCATGGCAATACAGGCCCCTGCGATCGGGAAGGACAGGCAGATAATCCTGAGCGCCGGGATACCGATCTTCAGCATCTCGTCCGATGCGTCAAACAGCTTTAGAAGCAGCCCCGGGATCAGTTCGAATACGAGGAGGCCGACCGTCATGACGGATACGGCCAGGATCATTGCAAACTTCAGCGCCTCTATAATGCGGGACTTGTTCCTCGCACCGTAGTTGTAGGCGAGAACCGGAATCAGTCCGTTGTTCAGCCCGAACACCGGCATAAAGAAGAAACTTTGCAGCTTGAAATAAACGCCGAACACTGCGACGGCCGTGGCCGAGAACGTCGACAGAATCAGGTTCATCAGGTAGGTCATCAGCGACCCGATGGATATCATCAGGATAGAAGGCACGCCGACCCGGTAGATTTCTCCGATGATTCTTTTATCAGGGGAAGCAGCCATCTTCCAGGAAAAATGAATATCGGTATTCCTTTTGATATTAAGAAACAGGCCGGTCGCTGCGGCACAGAACTGTCCGATCACGGTCGCATAGGCGGCGCCTGCCACACCAAGCCTGGGAAGCCCGAACATGCCGAAAATCAGAATCGGATCCAGGATAATATTGATGACCGCGCCTGTCGCCTGTGAGATCATGCTGTAGAGTGTACGCCCTGTCGACTGGAGAAGGCGCTCAAAGGTCATCTGGAAAAACAGTCCGAGACTCAGGCAGCACACAATCCGGAGATAACCTGCGCCGTCAGCGGCGATTCCGGCATCGGCTGTCTGCGTACGGATAAAAGGAGCAGCGGCGAAAAGGCCGACACACAAAAAAACAATGTAATTTGCGAGAGTCAGGATCAGGCCGTTTCCGGCGGCAGCGTCGGACTGGTCAAATCTTTTTTCACCGAGAGACCGCGAGAGCAGCGCATTGATTCCGACGCCGGTACCGCTTCCGACCGCGATCATCAGGTTCTGGAGCGGAAACGCCATGGTGACCGAAGTCAGTGCGGCTTCGCTGACTCTTGACACATAGATACTGTCAACGACATTATAAAGCGCCTGCACCAGCATTGAGATCATCATCGGAAGCGACATGGTGATAATCAGTTTTTTGACGGGCATGGTACCCATCTTGTTTTCTTTCCCTTTCATACGTATTCCTCCATGCCGGTTATCTTCTTTTCAGATCTTCCGAATCAAGTATCACGGTAAACGGACCGTCGTTTGTGAGCGTCACCTTCATGTCAGCCCCGAAGATGCCTTTTTCGACGACAGGCACCTGCTCGCGGCACTTTTCCAGGATATATTCGTATAGCTCATTCGCAAGGTCCGGCGCACCGGCATAAACAAAGCTCGGACGGTTGCCCTTGCGGCAGTCGGCGTAGAGCGTAAACTGTGAGATCAGCAGGAGTTCGCCGTTTACATCGGCGAGCGAAAGGTTGGTCTTGCCGTTTTCATCTTCAAAGATGCGGAGTCCCAGCAGTTTTTTAACCATCATGTCGGCCGTCTTCCTGTCATCCTCCCGGCCGACACCGACGAGGACGAGAAAACCCTTCCCGATTTCTCCCACGGTTTCACCCTCAACAGCCACATCCGCGCGTGAAACCACCTGTATAACAAAACGCATTAAAGTATCACCTCAATATTGATTTTATTCTTATGGAAAATTATACCTGTTCCTGCACATCTGTCAAGACACAGGGAAGACACAGGGGACGGTTCTCTGTCTTTGGAGAACCGTCCCCTGTCTTTGGAGAACTTTACATAACCGCCCTGCGATGATATAATAAATGAGCCAGAACGTGAAGAGGAGGAGAAGAAAAATGCAGCTTGATCTGATCAGGGAGCAGAGCCGGTGTGCGGCGATTGAGATTTGTGAGGCTTCTCATATCAAAGCCGGACAGATTTTTGTTGTCGGGTGTTCTTCCAGCGAGATACTGGGGGATAAAATCGGTACGGCGACCAATGTGGAAGTCGCGGAAGCGGTTTATGAAGGTATTTCAGGCGTCCTTTCCGAGCACGGTGTTTTCCTTGCCGGGCAGTGCTGCGAGCACCTCAACCGTGGGCTGGTGATCGAAGAAGAAGCCCTCATAAAATACGGCTTCGAGCAGGTGAACGCCATTCCGCAGCCGAACCACGCAGGCGGAGCCTTTGCCACCGTCTGTTATCAGAAGATGAAAAACCCGATGGTGACGGAGAGCATCCGTGCGCAGGCCAGCGCCGGGATTGACATCGGAGGGACCCTGATCGGAATGCACATCGCCCCTACGGTAGTTCCGCTGCGAATCTCATTCCGTAAGATCGGAGAAGCCCCGATTATCTGTGCCAGAAGGCGTCCGCGATACATCGGAGGGGCAAGGGCGGTCTATGATTCGACATTAATGTAAAAAAAATAAAAAATATGCTTGCATTTTGTTTTGACATGATATATAATACCATTTGTCGCGAGCGCGATAACAAAATAGGGCTATCGCCAAATGGTAAGGCAACGGACTCTGACTCCGTCAGTTGGAGGTTCGAATCCTCCTAGCCCTGTAAAAAACAGGCTGTCAATATGTTTGACAGCCTGTTTTTTTTTGTAGACATTCTCCATTTCTAAAGGTATAATATATCTAACTATACTATTTTCATATTATTGGATCTGCAGCAAATGCCGGGTCACATAAAAAAGGGGGAATGATTATGAGAAAACGAATCCTTACACTCTTGCTTTCCGGTGCGCTTGTCCTATCCGGATTATCTCCTGTCTGCGCGGAAGAACCATTTTCTTCAGAAGGCACAGAGGATTTTGTCGAAATATCAGACACTCAGGAATCTTCTTCCGATGAAATACTGACCGGCGGGGAATTCCTGGAAGAGGAAGCCGCTGAGGACTTCCTCGCAGAAGACGCCGATGAAGAAATCCTGTTTGAAGGCAGCGGCGACGACATTCTTTCCGAAGACGGCTCTGTATCTCTTGAGCCGGAAGACGAAATCATCGAGAGCGTGCTTCCGGAGGGGGAAACCGCCGTGCCGGAGGATGACGCTGTTCTTACGGAAGAGCTCCAGGATGCTGTGCCCGTGGAGGAACTGACGGAAGAAACCGCCGGAGACCCGACGGAGGAAGAAGCTGCCGGGGAAACGGAAGACGAGCTTGTTTCAGAAGAAGACCCTGAGAGTGCCGCACTTGCTTTTCTCCGGGAAACTGCAGACGCACTGACCGCGTTTACGGCCGACTCTGAGCAGATTGACGGAGATATCCCGATGGTGGGTGTAACGCAGGAAACCCGCGACGCTTCTTCGGAAAAACTGAAAAATTACATCAAGGGAAACGGCGATGTCGATGAAAGCGGAGCCAACTATATCGTGTGGCATAAGATTATCGACGGAAAAGAGGTCATGTGGGAAATCTCCTACTCCGAGTCCACAGATTCCTTTACCTTCGGACAGTATTCGTATGACACCACTAAAACAATGCTGGTTCATACCTATGTGGTGCTTCCGTATGCTAGAAAAGGCTCGGTAACGGCGATATGCACGATCGAGAACATCAAAACTTCAGCCGTCTATATGAACGCGATTTTCACCATGTCCAATCCGGCCGGATACAAGGGAAGCGAGCAGCTGCCGGTTACATTCACACGGCTGGTTCTGGGAGAAGGAGAAACCAGAGAGCAGGTAAGCTATCAGTCCAACCTCGTGCTTCAGTCTGCGTTTAAACAGTGGAATGATTATCTGCTGATCTATCCGCATCTGGCATTGACTTCGCTCGGATTTGACTCTTACGGCTTTACCCATACGCACAACTATGTGGAGAACATCATTCAGCAGGCGGGCGTCGGAACAGAAGGACTTGTGGAAGTATACTGCCTCTCCTGCGGCGACATCAAATCCAGCAAGAAGATCAGCGCGGTCAGCTATTTCGGGCTCAACGCTACGGAACTCCAGTATAACGGCGCGCCCCAGAGACCGCTGGCGATGGTCAGGGACAGCGATGGCGCATTGATCAACACCAAGTATTACGATGTGACATATGATACTCCCTCGAGCAAGAATGTCGGCACTTATTCGATGACCGTAAAGCTTAAAGGGTGGTATTACGGATCAAGAACGCTGAAATACAGGATTGTGAGCCCCTCGAGTGTGTCAGGGCTCGTTCAGCCGAAGCTGATTGCAGCCTACAATGGCGTCAAGGGCATCGGCATCTGCTTCTACAAGGTGACGGGAGCCACACATTATGTGATTTACCGCAAATATAAAGGGGTATGGAGCCCGATTCGTACGATTGCGGCCGATTCAACCGAGCTTCAGGTAAATGGAAACCGGCTGATGTATACAGACACCTCGGTCAAGAATAATTACGGCGAGGGATACATTTACTCGGTAGCCGCGAAGAAAGGATCCAAAACGACGGCATACAATGCCAAAGGAAGCGCGATCTACCGCCTGACCCCGCCGCAGCTTCCGGGAGGGAAAAAACTGGAAGACGGGGTAGCGTTTATCGTGTGGAACATGGTAAACTGCCATGGATTTGAGGTGCAGTATTACGAGACCGGCCTGGGGTCGCAAAACTGGATCAAATGTGAGAAGACCAGCACCCTGAACCAGACAATCAAAGGCCTTAAAAAAGGCAAAGGGTACGGGTTCCGCATCAGGTGCTACAAGACAAATGCCGACAGGGGAACCTACTACAGCGAGTATACAAAAACGTTCTATATTAAAGTATAATGAAACAGTGGGGACGTGAAAAACGTCCCCGCTTTTTGTTCTTTCATGGAGATCAGATATGCTGAGAAACGAAACACTGGAAGAAATATCCGACGGCCGACTCTATCGCTCCGGCGATATGGTCAGGGCTGACTGCCAGGGATGCATTGGCTGCAGCGAATGCTGCCGTGACATGGAGGATACGGTTGTGCTGGACCCGCTGGACGTCCATCGCATCAGCACAAACCTGGGCAAATCCCCGCGGGAGCTGCTCTCCTCAAAACTGGCGCTCGGTTTTATCGACGGCCTCCTTCTCCCGCACATGGCGATGGACGGCCCGTCAAAAGCATGCGTATTTTTAAACCCGGAGGGAAGGTGCAGTATCCATGCCTTCCGCCCCGGGTTCTGCCGCATGTTCCCCCTTGGCAGGTATTACAAGGGGGATGATTTTTACTATATTCTTCAGATTCATGAGTGCCCTAACAAAAGCCGCACCAAAGTGAAGATCAAAAAATGGCTGGAAACGCCGGAGCTCCCAAGGTACGAAGCGTACGTGAAAGCCTGGCACCATTATCTGCGGGACGTAAGGATACTGCTCTCGGAATCGGAAGACCAGACACTGTTCGAGCAGATGAACCGGTACATCCTGGAATTCTTTTACGTAAAACCCTATGATGCGGCGGGGGATTTTTATCGGGAATTTGAGGGGAGGCTTGCGGAAGGGAGAGAAGTTCTGTGAAAAAGACAGGGGACGGTGAAAAGACAGGGGACGGGGGTGTGTCTGAAAAGACAGGGGACGGGGGTGTGTCTTTTTTGCAAGGCAAAAAAGACACACCCCCGTCCCCTGTCTTTTCAGACACACCCCCGTCCCCTGTCTTTTC
>CADCPV010000111.1 GCA_902803345.1 uncultured Eubacteriales bacterium
AAGGTTCGGGTTCAGGTTTTCGCCGGAAGGCCCAATGAGAAGATCGTCTTTCCGGCCGAGGATATAGAAGTTTCCGTTCTTTTCTTCCGCAAGGTCATGCGAATTGAACCATTCCGGGCGATCGATCCGCTGTCCGTCGACAATCACAAAACGGGCGAGGCTATTCCCGGAAATCAGGAGTTCCCCGTCTTCGTTGATCTGATAACGGACGGAACTGAAAGTCTTCCCGACCGAACCCGAATTCAGCACCGCAGGCGCATCGGTCTGCTCCACGGATGTGATACCGATCTCGGTCATCCCGTAGCCGTTCGAAAGATGGTAGCCGATCCCGTTGAAGAAGCGAAGCACTTCTTCCCGGATGGCACCGCCGCCGGAAATCAGGAAGGAAATGCTCTCCCCGAACAGGTTCTCCCGGACCTCGGCAAAGGCCTTTTTACTGAAGGCACGCGAGAGTTTCGGCATCTTTTCCAATTTGTCGCAGATTGAAAGCCCGCGCTCAAATTTCTCAAAGGTTTTGTCGCCGCGCTTTCGGATCGTGCTGATTGCCTGGCTGTAAACCTTTTCCCAGAAGAGCGGGACGGCAAAGATATGCGTCACCTTGTGGCGCCGGATTGTGTTGACAATCGTATCGGGCGCCATGTCGCGAAGCTCCACAAAGGTCCGTGAGAAAAAGGCGAACCAGGTGTAGACGGCAACAAGCCCGAAAATATGATAAAAAGGCAGGAAGCAGAGCTGCTTCAGTTCGCCTTCGTAATGCTTTTTCATGAGCGCACAGTCGCGGACGATCTCGCGCGCATTCCGGATGATATGGTAGAATTCCTCGCCCGTATAGGCGCAGATCTTGACATGCTCTGAGGTTCCGGAGGACATGACGTAAATCGTATCGCCGAAACTGTCAGAAGCCGCTGCCGCCGCTACAGCCGAAGCCCCTTCCGCAGGAATGATATCGGAAAGCAGAATTGTCGGCAGTTCAAATTCCTTCTCATTTGAGATCACAGCTTTCGCCCCGGCGGAACGCATGGCCTCCGAAAGCGTCTCATCGTCGAGCCGCATGTTCAGGAAGAAGGGATTGTATCCCGCATGAAGAACTGACCAGAACATCTCAATCCATTCGACCGAGTTTTCCAGATAAACGGCAATGACCGATCCCTTCGAAACTTCTGCATCCGACAGCAGTTTCCGGAGCATAATGGATTTCTTTTCGATCTTTTCCCGGCATTCGCCGTAGGTGATCTTCTCGATCCGGTAGCCGCGGCTCCGCTCGTAAAGCACATTCTCACTCTCTGAAAAGAACAGCGGATAGATTCCGCGGAAGCTGTGTTCCGCCTGCTCCAGCTTCTGAATTTTCCCTTCGACAAAGGCATTGATCGTCGGATATCCGCCGATATTCTGAAGTTCCATAAGTTCCTCTTTCACATGTGCCGGGTTTTCCGGGCCATATTCCGAGATATTATAGCACAGTTCTTTTGCAGAATCAATTCTTTTTATCGGCCTGTAAAAAGCCCCAAAAGGGTATACAAAAGGGCATAAAAGAGGGGCCGGCTGAACCACTGACGGTTCATCCGGCCCCCATTACGGTTTCTCTTTTACTCCGCTTTCTTTTCGGAAATCGCTTTGGTGCGGATTTCCTCCTGAAGCGCTGCAAGGAAGTCCGCAAGACTCTTCTGGCCCTCATCGCCGTTCACGCGGGAGCGGACAGATACGAGTCCGGCTTCTTCTTCCTTCTGGCCGACAATCAGCATGTACGGTACCTTCTGGAGCTGGGCTTCACGGATCTTGTATCCGATCTTCTCGGAGCGGAGGTCCGCTTCAACACGGATATCCGCCGCTTCCAGTGCTTCTTCCACCTGCTTTGCATAGGCCTCATACTTGTCGGAGATCGGGAGCACCTTCACCTGCACCGGAGCGAGCCAGGTCGGGAAAGCGCCTGCGAAATGTTCCGTCAGAATGCCGATGAAGCGCTCGATCGAGCCGAAAACGACCCGGTGAATCATGATCGGGCGATGCTTCTTTCCGTCTTC
>CADCPV010000112.1 GCA_902803345.1 uncultured Eubacteriales bacterium
ATCGCCAGATCCATCACGTTGCCCTTCAGCGCGAATTCCTTGAATTCCTTAAAAAACTTTTTCATTTTTCTTTTCCTTTCTCCACAATAATTCCATTTGTTTTTGTTACCGCCCGCTCGATGGCATCGCGCGAGTTTTTCCATGGAGCGTCCCGGTAACGATAATCGAACTTGTCTGTAAACCAGTCGAGATCGTCGGAAAGACGCTGAAGGTTATCTGTATAGAGCTTTGCTGTCAGCGTGACAAAGCTCTGCAGCTCCTGTTCCTTAAGCACTTCCTGCGCCTTTTGTATCAGCATGCCGAAATGTTCCTGACAGAAGCCTTTACATTCTGCATATTTTTCACGGAAGGCACTCTCTTTTTCATAGAGCCGGAGTACCGTGTCGATGTAGCGCGGGAACATGACGTTAATCCTCTGACAGATATAGCAGGACTGGGTCTTTTCCCTTGCCCAGCGGACAATCTCCGCCTCTTCGGGCTTTTTGAACATCTTTTTCGCCTTCACGGCCTTTGCCGAGAGCTCCAGGGCTTCCTTTTTCTGCCGGTCCAGATGCGTTTTCAGGATCAGCGCCAGTCCGAGGCGGTTTTCCTGTTTCGAAAGCATCAGCATATGCGGCTTGCAGAAGCCGAGACGGTCCGTTTCCATCCGGATGTCGTCTTCCATGTACGAAGGACCCATCATGAAGCTGATGGAATCATCCTCCAATTTCTTGTACATGGAACAGATCGGACACTCCGAATGTTCGTCAAAGGCGTCGTTGACGGGTATGGTATAGAGTTTTTCAGCCATAAAGCAGCACCTTTCTCTGTGAAAGTACGGTCAAAGGGGTTACTTTTTCGGTTTGAAGCTGTCCTTCAAAGATACGCTGCGGTTGAAGACCGGATGATCTGCCGAAGAATCCCGGTTGTCCAGGCAGAAATAGCCGTTCCGCATGAACTGGAAAGTCGGAGCGTTTTTCGATGTCCGGTCCTCTTCTTCGTCAAAGAGTTTCGCAATCCTTCCCATTTCGGGCTCCACCTTGCAGCCCTGAAGCACGATAAGGCTCTCGGGATTCATGCACTGCAGGAAATCCTTGTCCGGGCCGTCCGGCTGCTCGTCGAGGAACAGGTTCTCATAGAGCCGTACTTCCGCATCGATCGCAGTCGCCTGATCCACCCAGTGAATCGTCGCGCCTTTGACCTTGCGTCCGTCCGCAGGATCGCCGCCTCTCGATTCGGGATCGTACTCACAAAGCACTTCCGTCACATTTCCGTCTGCATCTTTCACACAGCCTGTGCAGGTCACAAGATACGCGCCTTTCAGACGGACTTCGTTTCCGGGATACAGGCGTTTGTACTTCGGGATCGGCTCTTCGAGGAAGTCTTCCGCTTCAATCCACAGGTTCCGGCTGAAACTGATCGTATGCGTGCCGGACTCGGGATCGGTCGGGTTGTTCTCCAGTTCGAAGTTCTCGCTCTTCCCCTCCGGATAATTCGTAATCGTGAGTTTAATCGGCCGAAGAACCGCCATCGTACGCTCGGCGCTCCGGTTCAGGTCGTCCCTCAGGCAGTGCTCGAGCATCGCAAGTTCCACGACACCGTTTGTCTTGCCGACACCGATCGTATCGACAAAATCCCGGATCGACTGTGCCGTATAACCGCGGCGGCGAAGGCCGCAGAGCGTCGGCATCCGCGGATCATCCCAGCCGGAAACATAGTTCTCTTCCACTAATTTCCGTAGTTTCCGCTTGGACATGACCGTATGGTCGATATTGAGCCGTGCAAACTCAATCTGGCGCGGCTTGTGGTACGGAATCGACACGTTTTCCACCACCCAGTCATACAGCGGGCGGTGTTCTTCATACTCCAGAGAACACAGGGAATGCGTAATGCCTTCCAGCGCGTCCTGGATTGGATGCGCGAAATCGTACATCGGGAAAATGCACCACTTCGTGCCCTGACGGTGATGGTTGATATAGCGGATCCGGTAGATCACGGGGTCGCGCATATTGAAATTGCCGCTTGCAAGGTCAATCTTCGCGCGGAGGGTCATTTTGCCTTCCTCAACCTCCCCGTTTTTCATCTTCTCGAACAGCTCAAGGCTTTCCTCAATCGGACGGTCACGGTAGGGAGAACGCGCCGGGATGCCGATATCGCCGCGGAATTCGCGGAATTCCTCTGCAGAAAGCTCACAGACATAGGCAAGGCCTTTTCTGATCAGTTCCTTCGCAAATTCATAGTCCTGCTCGAAATAATCCGAACCGTAGAAATAGCGGTCGCCCCAGTCAAAACCGAGCCAGTGGATATCCTGCTGGATTGCCTCGACGTACTCAGTGTCTTCCTTCGCGGGATTGGTGTCGTCCATCCGAAGATTGCACAGGCCTCCGAAATGCTCCGCCGTTCCGAAATCGATGCAGAGCGCCTTGCAGTGTCCGATATGAAGATAGCCGTTCGGTTCCGGCGGAAAACGCGTATGAACGGTCATTCCTTCATACTGTCCGCCCGGGCCGATGTCCTCTTTGACAAAGTCCCAGATAAAATTACTGCTGCCGGATGCGGCTTCTTCTTTGATCATGTCAGGCATAAAAGCTTTCCTCTCATACGATTCGTTTAAATTTTCTGTCCAGTTCCGCGCGGCTCATCGAAATCAGCGTCGGACGCCCGTGCGGACAGGCATAGGGATTATCTAAAGTCAACAGTTCCCGAAGCAGTGCGTCTGCTTCCTGGAAACTCAGGAGATTCTCGCCCTTGACGGCGGCTTTGCAGGACATCGATGCAAGTTTTTCGAGAACCATTTCCGGTTTTTTTGTGCTGCCGAACTCTTCCTCCATCCCGCCGAGCATTTCCATAAACAGCGCCTTCAGGTCGAGACCGTAGAGATCGTAAGGAACGGCTGAAATCGCGTATTCTCTTCCGCCGAAAGCGGACACTTCATATCCGAGCTCGGAAAAAGCATCCATATAACGGTTCAGCAGTATTTCCTCCCGGGCGCTCAGGCTCACGGTGATCGGCGGCGAGACGGTCTGGGACGGATGCTTTCTCTCGGACAGCTCCTTCATTTTCCGTTCATACAGCACTTTTTCATGCGCCGCATGCTGGTCCATGATATAGAGCTTGTCCTCCAGTTCCAGAAGCCAGTAAGTCTCGAAAACCTGCCCGATCAGGCGGTGTTTCTGATAGCCTTCTTCGGAAATCAGCTTCACCGCTTCCAGCGTCTGCTGAACCGGTTTCAGCTTCTCCTCGCGGACCTTTGCGCTGACATTTTCGTAACCCGGAATATCGGAATACAGGTTCTCTTCTGGCTTTTCCCGCCTCTCTCTTAATAATATACCCGAATCCCCGTTTCTGTCAAACGAAACACGCGTTTTTTCGCTCCGAAGACGCTCGAAAGGCTCCGGCGCGGCGATCGGAAGCGGTGGTTTCTTTTCCGGCTTCTTCTCGCCGATTTCCGTCTCCCGGATGAGGTCCTTATGTTCGAGTCCCGCGCGCACTGCAGATAGTACCGCCTCATAGAGCGCCGGTTCATTCCGGAATCGAAGCTCCATCTTCTGCGGGTGCACATTCACATCAAATGAAGCCGCCGGCAGATCGATGTACAGAACGGTCAGCGGATAACGGTGCAGCATCATGAAAGGCCGAAAGGCCTCCTCAATCGCTTTCTGGATAATCTTATCCTTTACAAAGCGGTGATTGACAAAATAGTTCTCGAAACTGCGGTTCCCCTTTGCGATGACAGGCTTTCCGATATAGCCGGAAACACGGATTTCTTCATATTCTGCGTCAATCTCCTGCAGTTCTGCGGCCGTCTCCCTCCCGTAAATCGAATAGATCAGGTCTTTCACCTTTCCGTTCCCGGAGGTCGCGAGCCGGGTCTGGCCGTTTGAAATCAGGCGGAAGCTGATGTCCGGCCGGGACAGCGCCATTTTCTCCAAAAGATCCGCAATATAGCTTCCTTCCGTGATCGGCGTTTTCAGAAACTTCCTTCTTGCAGGCGTATTATAGAAAATATCCTTTACGAGGAAGGTTGAGCCGTCCGGCGCACCGATATCTCCAAATTCCTTTTCCTCCCCGCCGTTGATCACATAAGAGCTTCCGACCGGGTCCTTTTTCTGCTTGGAGATCAGTTCGAGCCTTGTTACAGCCGCAATTGAGCTTAAGGCTTCTCCCCGGAATCCGAGACTGTGAATGTCTGAAAGATCTTCCGCGTTCTCAATCTTACTGGTCGAATGACGCAGGAATGCCGCAGGAATCTCTTCTTTCGGGATGCCGCAGCCGTTGTCCGTGACACGAACAAGATCCAGGCCCCCGTTTTTGATTTCGACGGTCACGGCTGTCGCGCCGGCGTCGATCGCGTTTTCCACCAGCTCCTTTACAACAGAACTCGGACGCTCAATCACCTCGCCCGCGGCGATCTGGTCAATTGTCAGTTTGTCCAGCACATGAATGGCGGGCATTCGAAAACTCCTTCAAAATCAGATCCGGTTGTTCAGCTTCGACTGAATCCGGAACAGGGTATTGATCGCGTCAAGCGGCGTCATCATTGAGAGATTCATCTCCCGGATTTCCGTCAGCACATCCTCATCTTTTACAGTTTCAAAGAGACTCATCTGGTTTGCATCCACATCGTCCTGCCGCGGGACGCGCTTACGGGTCTGCATGCCGACTGCGGCATAAGATGCGATCTCCCGCGCGCGCTGCGCAATATCCGTATCAATCAGTTCATCGACCAATTCATCCGCCCGGGACAGCACCGCCCGCGGAACACCCGCAAGCCGCGCCACCTGGATACCGTAGGACTTATCCGCGCCGCCTGGGACGATTTTCCTGAGGAAAATAATATTGTCGCCCTGTTCCCGCACGGAAATGCAGTAGTTGTTTACGCCCGGAATCGCGCCCTGAAGTTCGGTCAGTTCGTGATAATGTGTCGCAAACAGGGTTTTTGCACCGATGATCTTGGGGTCGGCAATGTATTCAACAACGGCCCAGGCAATCGCAAGTCCGTCGAAAGTCGAGGTGCCGCGCCCGATCTCGTCCAGGATGATCAGGCTCTTTTTTGTCGCATTCCGAAGGATATTCGCGACCTCCGTCATCTCAACCATGAAGGTGGACTGACCGCTCGCAAGATCATCGGAAGCGCCGACCCGCGTGAAAATACGGTCGGAAATACAGATATCCGCCTCATCCGCCGGTACAAAGGAACCGGTCTGGGCCATCAGCGCAAGAAGCGCCGTCTGCCGCATATAGGTGGATTTTCCGGCCATATTGGGGCCGGTGATAATCGCAATCCGGTTCTCCTGCGTATCAAGAAGCGTGTCGTTCGGAACGAACTGCTCCGACTGGATAATGCGCTCGATAACCGGGTGCCTCCCGCCCTTGATATTGATCCGGCCTTTTTCATTGATCTTCGGCCGCACATAGCGGTTCCGATCCGCAACATAAGCAAAAGAAGCCAGCGCGTCAAGCGCCGAAAGTGCCGCGGCAGTCTTCTGCACCCGGTCCACTTCACCTGCGATCGTATCCCGAACGGTCGTGAAAAGTTCATATTCGAGCGCGGTCAGCTTGTCTTCCGCCCCGAGAATCATGTCCTCCAATTCCTTCAGGCGCGGCGTGATATAACGCTCCGAGCCGGTCAGGGTCTGTTTCCGTACATAGTAGTCCGGCACGAGATCGCGAAAAGAATTCGTCACCTCCAAATAGTAACCGAACACCTTATTGAAACGAATCCGAAGATTCTTGATGCCGGTCTTTTCGCGCTCCTCCGCTTCCACCTCCGCAATCCAGCTCTTGCCCTCTGTCCGGGCTTTCCGGTAGCGGTCCACATCGTCATTGAAACCGTCACGGATGATCCCGCCCTCGTGAACGAGGATCGGCGGATCCTC
>CADCPV010000113.1 GCA_902803345.1 uncultured Eubacteriales bacterium
GCATCTGACGCATTCTGTGTCAGCGGCCGGTAGAAGTTCGCGACGAAGAAAACGTCATAATCATTTTCCTCTAAAATATAGGGTGTAAAGCGCCCGAGAGCCAGTGCCCCGCGGTCATCTCCGCCGATATCCAGCACAGCGCAGCGTTTCCGGTTCTGAACCAGTGAATACGCTGCGGACGGAAGCGCCGGCAGATCCACATTCGATCCCGCAAAAGGCAGCGCAACCACTTCGATTCCTTCGCGGAGCATCTGCTCCTGACTGTCTTTCATCCGGAAGTAGGGGTTTACGATATCCAGATCTGCAATCGCAACAGGCTTCCCGGATTCATGAATCCGTTCCGCATAATTGATTGCGATATTGGTCTTCCCGGAGCCGTAATGCCCCATGAAGAGCGTGATGCGCTTCGGGCTTAGCATACCGGATGAATCCATCCAAAGGTATCCGGAATTCTTCCCCACTGGATGCCGGTCAGCGTGTCATACAGGTGCTGTGTGGTCTCACCGATCTTTCCGCCGCCGATTTCATATTCCTTGCCCTGGTAGCTGAGCCAGCCGACCGGGGAAACAACCGCCGCGGTGCCGGTGCCCCAGGCTTCCTGAAGTGTTCCGTCCTGCGCTGCTGCCACGAGCTCGTCGACCGAGATCAGACGCTCGGAGACATTTGCACCCTGAGACTTCAGAAGTTCGATGCAGGACTTCCTGGTAATGCCCGGAAGAACGGAGCCAGTCAGTTTCGGCGTAACGATTTCATCATTAATCTTGAACATAACGTTCATGGAGCCGACTTCCTCGATGTACTTGCGCTCAACGCCGTCGAGCCACAGAACCTGTGTGAAGCCCTTCTCTTCCGCACGTTTTCCTGCGCGCAGGGAAGCCGCGTAGTTGCCGCCGCATTTCGCATAGCCGGTTCCGCCGCGGACCGCACGCACGTCGTCAGATTCGATCGCGATCTTGACGGGATTGATGCCCTCGGCATAATAGGCTCCGACAGGAGAAAGAATGCAGACGAAAGTCGAATGATGCACGGCATGCACTCCCAGATGCGGATCATTTCCGAAAGTAAAGGGACGAATGTACAGGGATGTTCCTTCACTGTGCGGCACCCAGTCTTTTTCAAGCTTTACAAGCGTATCGAGAATCTCGAGCCACATGTCGGGATCGATTTCCGGCAGGCACAGACGCTCCGCACTGTTATTCATGCGCTTTCCGTTCTCATCCGGGCGGAACATGGCGATTGAGCCGTCCACGCGGCGGTAAGCCTTCATGCCTTCGAAGATCTCGGCGCCGTAATGCAGCACGGTCGAAGCCGGGTCAATCGCAATCGGTCCGTAGGGAACGATCCGAAGATCATACCAGCCTTTGCCTTCTTCATAATCCATCATGAACATATGGTCCGTGAAGATTTTCCCGAAACCAAGCTTCGACTCATCCTGGGGCTTTGCCTTCGGATTCTTCGTAAGTTCCATTCTGATATCCAGACTCATCTGTTTTTCCTCCTCTTTGTTTATTGCGGCCGCTTTCATAAAGACAGCAGCCAAATGATAGATTGTAATATTACAGCTGACTTCTGATAATCTTTCCGCTCACGGTCTTGGGAAGTTCATCCCTGAAGACCACAAGCCGCGGATACTTATAAGGCGCCGTATGCACCTTGACGTAATTCTGAATTTCCTTCTTGAGTTCTTCCGTGCCCTTTGTACCCTTTGTCAGCACAATGGACGCCTTGACGATCTGGCCTCTCACCTCGTCCGGTGCCGCGGAGACGCCGCATTCCAGCACGTAGGGAAGCTCCATGATAACCGACTCGATCTCGAAAGGTCCGATACGGTATCCTGAGGATTTGATAATATCATCCACGCGGCCGACGTACCAGTAATAGCCGTCCTCGTCGACCCAGGCGGTATCGCCGGTATGATACCAGCCATCGCACCAGGTCTCATTGGTCTTCTCTACGTCCCGGTAGTAGCAGGTTGCAAGCCCGCAGGGAAGGCCTTCGCGGATGTCGATCACGATTTCGCCGACTTCACCGGGCTCCACCGGATTGCCGTCCGGATCATGCAGTTCTACCTTGTAAATCGGTGCAGGTTTGCCCATTGAGCCGATCTTGTGCTTGTCGCCGATCAGGTTTCCGATGATCATCGTGGATTCGGATTGGCCGAAGCCTTCGCGGATCTGCAGTCCCGTCAGCTTTTCAAACTGCCGGTATACTTCGGGGTTCAGTGCCTCGCCGGCCGTCGTCATATGCTTCACCGAAGAGAAATCGTATTTTCCGATATCCTCTTTGATCATCATCCTAAGCATCGTCGGCGGTGCGCAGAATGAGGTGATCTTGTATTTTGCGAACATCGGCATGATGTCGGCCGCATCGAAGCGGTCAAAGTCATACACGAAAACCGCGCCTTCTGCAAGCCACTGTCCGTAAAGCTTGCCCCACATCGCCTTGGCCCAGCCGGTATCCGAAATCGTGAAATGCAGCCCCTCCGGATCCACCGTATGCCAGTATTTCGCTGTATGGAAATGTCCCAGAGGATACTTGTAATTATGCGCCGCGATCTTGGGATAGCCCGAGGTTCCGGACGTGAAATACATCAGCATCAGGTCATTTCCGCCGGGCGAATCTTCCGTTCTGTCATAATGCGTCGAATAACGGTGGTATTCTTCGTCGAAGCTCCGCCAGCCTTCACGCTCACCGTTCACGATCAGCAGGTTTTTCATGCCGTCGTAGTTTTTAAGCGCCAGCTCCGCCTGATGCGCTGTATCTCCGTCCGCGGTGCAGATCATCGTCGTGATCCCTGCCGCCTGAAAACGGTACTGGAGGTCATGTTCGAGAAGCTGGTTGGTTGCCGGGATCGCAATCGCACCCATCTTGTTCAGTCCGATCATGATCGGCCAGAACTGCCAGTGCCGCTTCAGGATCAGAAGCACCCGGTCACCCTTTTTGATGCCGAGCGAAGTGAAATAGTTCGCGCAGCGGTTCGACAACCGCATGATATTCCGGAAAGTGAAGCGCTGCTCCTTGTGGTCCTTTGAGATATGCAGCATTGCGAGCTTTTCCGGCTCTCTCTCTGCAATCGCGTCCACCAGGTCAAAACCGAAATTGAATGTATCGGTATTCTTGAATGTAATCGAAGTCGGAGTGCCGTTCTCATTCTCTTCGACGTCGATAAACTTCCGGTAGACGCGATCTTTGGTATCTTCCACGCGGCTCGTCGGCTTGTATTCCGCAAACGCTCCGACCTGATAGCTCTGCGCGCCGGGAAGCGCAAATTCCTGTACCGGCTCGCCGGAAGGATTCAGGACAATCGCGTAGAACACACAATCCTCGCCGTCAACCGCGATCATGCCGTGAGGTGTACCGGAATCGAGGTAGATCGAATCACCGGGGCCGAGCTTCGAGCGGTGTTCGCCGACCTGTACGAGAAGGTGCCCGGACACGACAATATCCAGTTCCTGCCCGTCATGGGTCGTCAGCTCAATATCCCGGTGCTGTGCTTCTTCATTGTAAAAGCTCGTGACATACAGCGGCTCCGCGATCCGGTTTCTAAAGGAATAAGCAAGGTTCCAGTAGCGCATGCCGTGCGCATCCGAGATTTCCTGCCCTTCTCCGGCGCGCGTGACCGTAAAACTGTGCAGTGTCGGGCTGTGTCCTTCGATGATATCTGTTACGTCAACACCGAATGCAAGCGCACAGCGATAGATAAAAGTAAAGTTCAGATCTGATTTTCCCTGTTCACAGAGAATATATTCCTCCGGTGAAATATCCGTTTTTGCGGCCATTTCATAAACCGTAAACCCTTCGATTTCCCGAAGCTCCCGGATACGGGCAGCCATTTCACTGATCTTGAAATCAAGACCGGTCATCTGTGCCATACAAAATACTCCTTTCGCCTTCCCCTTTAGGAGAAGGTGGCGCGCCACGAAGCATGGCGGATGAGGTGTACCTCGCTTTGAGACTGACTGTTATACCAAAAAAGCGCCCGCCCCAAAGCTGTTTCCTTTGAGACGAGCACGTAAAATGCACCCGCGGTACCACTCAAATTGCTGTCCGTTCTATTCGGATCAGCCCCTTCAAGGTCTCCTAACCTCTATGCACTGACGCGGCAGTCACGGGAAGGTTCTAATTACGGTTCCCCGCTTTCTTCCTTCCGGCTCGGGAGCTACAGTTTAAGGAGGCAGTGTCTTCGCGGCTCGCACCAACCGCCGCGTCTCTTCCCTGTCTTACCTCGAAAACCCTCTCCGTCAAAGCCTTTACAAGTTCCTATAATGATAACCTTTTTCAGATCTTTTGTCAATCTGAAAAAATATACGAAATAAGCTTTCCAATCACTGCTTTTCCGCGCAAATTGTATGATGTCAGC
>CADCPV010000114.1 GCA_902803345.1 uncultured Eubacteriales bacterium
CTCTACGGCATCACGATGCAGGAAAAAGGTGTTTCGGCGCTTGTGAGCGTGAATCTTGTAGATAAAGACCTGGAAAACTGATTGGGGAGATCATATGGCAGAGGAGAGAAGAGGCTTTTTCAAAAAGCTTTTAAGCGGGCTCAGCAAGACCCGCGACAACATTGTTTCCGGCATCGAAAGCGTCTTCATGGGCGTTACGACGATCGACGACGATTTCTATGACGAGCTGGAAGAGGCGCTGATCCTCGGGGATCTCGGCGCCGGAACCGCAGAGGAAGTCATTGAACGCCTCCGGGAAGAAGTGGAAAAACAGCACCTGATGCATCCGCGGGACTGCAAGGACACGCTGATCGAGATTCTCCGGGAGATGGTGGATGTCCCGGAAGACGCCTATGATTTTGAAAACCAGAAATCCGCTGTGCTCGTCGTCGGCGTGAACGGCGTCGGTAAGACGACGACAATCGGAAAGCTTGCCGCGAAGTACAGAAGAGACGGAAAGCGCGTCATCATGGCCGCTGCCGATACCTTCCGTGCGGCTGCGATTGAGCAGCTGACGGAATGGGCAAACCGCTCCGGCGTCTATATTATCGCGCAGAATGAAGGCTCGGATCCTTCCGCCGTCATTTACGATGCGGTTTCCGCAGCAAAATCACGCGGAACCGATATTCTGATCTGCGATACCGCAGGGCGGCTCCACAACAAGAAAAATCTGATGGAAGAGCTGAAAAAGATGAACCGCATCATCGACCGGGAATGGCCGGAAGCATGCCGTGAAACGCTCCTCGTGCTGGATGCGACGACCGGGCAGAATGCGATCAATCAGGCGAGGGAATTCATGAGTGCGGCCGACGTGACCGGGATTGTCCTGACGAAGATGGACGGGACGGCAAAGGGCGGCATGGCAATTTCCGTGCGCCGCGAGCTTGGAATTCCGGTGAAATATATCGGCGTCGGTGAGAAGATCGACGATCTGGAGCGCTTTGACAGCGAGGAATTCATCAGTGCTCTTTTCGACGGCATGGAGGTCTGACAACCGGAAATGACAGGCATGGACAGAAGCTTTCAGGAAGTATTCCCGGGCCTTAAGGGTGACCGGGAGGTGCAGGGACTTTTACCGCTGATGGATGTCAGATCCATCCGATACAGCAGGGATAAAAAGTCTCTGCTTATTTTCACGCGCGTGAAACGCCTGGTTCCCCGGACGCTTCTTGCGCGGATCGAAACGCTTCTTGACGAGCAGTTCCTCTCGGATTATCAGGGCTCGCTTCGGGCAAAGATCTGCGAAGAATACCTGCTTCCGGATACCTACCGGCTTCCGGATGTCATGCAGGAGTACCGGGAAAGCCTGATCGCGGAGTGCGTCAGTGAGTCCCCGGTCGCGACGCGCCTCCTGAAGAAGGCGGACTGGCAGGTGACGGATGACGGTATTCGGATCCGGGTGGATGAAGTGCCGACTTCCCGAAGCGAGTCTTTGCACTGGGCGGAGAATATTCACCGGATTCTTGCTGCCCGTTTCGGCTTTGATGCGGAAGTTCTGATCAGCCTCAGGAAGCCGGAGGAACGGATTATTTCCACGGAGAGTGTAATCCCAATCAAAGCACCGGAAATTTCCGAAGAGCCGCAGGAGGAAGCCGAAAGCCCTGCTGCCCTGGAAATCAATGAACCGACAGAAAACAGGGAGCAGCAGAATCCGCCCGCAGAGCAGCCGGAGACCGCTGCGAAAAAACTAGGGGGAAAAGCATCTGCCGGCAGCCTGAACCGCGGGAAGAAGGGGAACAAGACGGGTTCGGTCCGTACAGCGAAGCCCTATCAGCAGGATGATCCGAACCTGATCTACGGCCGGAAATTCACGGATGAGGTCCGGAAAATCGCTTCCTATGACGAGAACGAAGAAGGCACGATGGTTGTCCAGGGCGAGATCATGGAGTCCGAACTTCGTGAACTCCGAAACAAAACCCGCTGCCTGATTGCTTTTTCCATCACAGACTATACCGACTCGATCAGCGTCAAGATTTTTGTCGCGGCGGAGCAGGCCGAAGAAGTCTATGAAAAGCTGAAAAAGGGCACGGTTAAGATCAAGGGCAATGCCGAATACGATTCCTATGATCACGAGATTGGCATTCTCCATGTGTCGGGCATCATGAAGTCCGATGCGGTTTTCGGCGAGAAGCGGGAAGACCTGGCACCGGTAAAGCGCGTTGAGCTGCATCTTCATACCAAGGCTTCCGAAAACGACGCTGTTACGGATGTTGCGGACATGATTGCCGCTGCAAAGCGTTTCGGGCACAAGGCCATGGCAGTGACGGACCACGGCTGCGTCTATGCGTTCCCGGACGCCCTCCACGCGGTCGGAAAAGACGGTTTTAAGGTCATTTACGGTATGGAGGGATATCTTGTCGATGATACCGCCGGAAGCGTCGTAAACCCCAAAATTCTGCCTCTTACGGCACCCTGTGTGGTCTTTGACCTGGAAACGACCGGCCTTTCGCCGGTCCGGAACCGCATCATCGAAATCGGCGCGGTGAAAGTCGAGAACGGACAGGTGAAAGACCGTTTTTCCACCTTTGTCAATCCGAAGGTGCCGATTCCGTTCCGGATCGAAAACCTGACCCATATCAGTGATGAAATGGTAAAGGACGCGCCGGAAGAGGAGGAAGCCCTGAAGCGCTTTATGGAGTTTTCAAAGGGCTGTTATCTGGTCGGACACAACGCGGGATTCGATATCAGTTTTGTCAATGAAGGCCTGAAGCGGATTGGTTATGGACATGAACCTTTCACCTATGCAGATACACTTCAGTTAAGCCGTGTCCTTCTGCCGCAGCTTACGCGCTACGGCCTTGACTTTGTCGCCAGGGAGCTGGACGTCGTGCTCGACAATCACCACAGGGCTGTGGACGATGCGGAATGCACGGCCATGATCTTTCTGAAGCTTCAGGATCGTCTGCGCGCCCGCGGTCTTATGACGCTTCAGGAAGTACATGACGCCGTGAAACCGGATGATCTGACCATCAAAAAGATGCGGACCTCCCATGTGATCATTCTGGCGGCCAATGAAACCGGCCGGATTAATCTCTATCATCTGGTGTCCGAATCCTCCCTCCGGTACTTCCGCAGGCGTCCGCGCATCCCGAAATCCCTGCTTCAGGAGTACCGGGAAGGTCTGATCATCGGCTCAGCCTGTTCGGCAGGCGAGCTGTATGACGCGGTTTTAGAGGGCAGGCAGGACGAGGAAATCGCCCGGATTGTGGATTTTTATGATTACCTGGAGATCCAGCCGATCGGAAACAACCTCTATCTCATAGACGAAGAGGACAATGATATCAGAAGTGAGGAAGACCTGCGGGACATCAACAGGCGGATCGTACAGCTCGGCGAGCAGTACAAAAAACCGGTCTGCGCCACCTGCGACGCGCATTTCCTGGACCCTGAAGACGCGGTTTACCGGCAGATTCTGCAGGCGGGCTGCGGTTATAAAGAAACGGAAGGCCAGCCGCCGCTGTATTTCCGGACGACAGAGGAAATGCTCCGGGAGTTTTCATATCTCGGCGCGGACAAGGCCTATGAAGTCGTCGTTGCCAATACAAACCTGATTGCGGACCGGATTGAGCAGATTTCGCCGGTACGTTCCGGGAAATTTCCGCCGGTCATCGAAAACTCCGATTCGGACCTTCGTGCGGCCTGCTACAAAAAGGCAAAAGAACTGTACGGCGATCCGCTGCCCGAAATCGTAA
>CADCPV010000115.1 GCA_902803345.1 uncultured Eubacteriales bacterium
CCCGAAAGTTCATACTTCCCGCCGCACCAGCCGGGAATCCGAAGCGCGAGCGTGAAATCCGAAGGCGCGTTTTCGACAAGGATCCGGACTGTCCATTTTGAAGGATCGCTTCTGTCCGCCGAAAGCTTTACCAAAACCTTCTGACCATGAATCAGCTTTTTAATCTCCGAACTCATATAGAGGTGCGTAAACAGGGTGTCCTCGTTCTCCGTATAGGCGTAGGCGCCGACAGAACCCAGAAGCCGCGCGATGTTCGGCGGGCAGCAGGCGCATCCGAACCATTTCTGGCGGACATTTTTCACATGAAGCTTGCGGGCGTCGCGACGGGATGCTTCAGGCCAGACTTCAAGCGGATTGACATAGAAGAAGCTCTTGCCGTCGAGCGCAATGCCGGAGAGCACACCGTTGTAGAGCGCGCGTTCCATCACATCCGCATACACGCTCTTCGGTTCCATCTCAAGCATCCGGCGCGCAAAGAATACAAGACCGATCGCGGCGCAGGACTCTGTATAAGCCGTATCGTTCGGCAGGTCGTACGGGAACGTGAATGCCTCTCCGATATGCGTCGAACCGACGCCGCCGGTAATGTACATCTTGTCGCGGCTTGTGCTTCTGAACAACTTCCGGCAGGCTTCTTTCAGGGATGCATCATCCGTAAGCCGTGCGATATCCGCCATTCCGCTGTACAGGTACATCGCCCGGACCGCATGGCCCATCGCTTCGTCCTGTTCGCGCACCGGCTTATGCGCCTGATAATAGGAGAAAATCGGATTCGGCTTCTCATAATCGTGCTGCGGATGACCTTCCAGAGAGAAATACTTCGGATCCTTTCCCCGTTCATCGATGAAATAGCGGCTGAGGTTCAGATATTTCTCGTCACCGGTCTCTTCATAAAGCCGTACCAGTGCCATTTCCGCGATCTCATGGCCGGGATAACCGTGCTTCTTTCCCTCTTCCGCACCGATTTTCGAAGAGATATATGCCGCATAACGTTCCGCGACGCCGAGAAGCTCCGGGTTTCCGGTTGCCTGTACATAAGCAACTGCCGCCTCCGTGAGATGTCCGAAGCAGTACAGTTCGTGATTGTCCCGAAGATTCGTGAATTCCGCATTCCGGCCGTTCAGAATATAATAAGTGTCTAAATACCCGTCCTCGGCCTGGGCGCCGGCAATCACTGTAATCGCCTCATCCGCGGTCTTCTGAAGTTCCGGATCCGGATGCGCGGTCAGGGAATACGCCACCGCCTCGATCCATTTGTAGAAATCGGTGTCCTGGAACAGGAAGCCGTAGAATTTGTCCGGATCAGGATTTTCAGGGTTCTCGGGAAGGACCTCGAAAGGTACTTTGCCGAAAACCGGCGCCTCAAATCCCGGTTCATGCGAACGCGCCCGAAGCGCCTTCGCCGCACGGAAATTGTGCATTGCAAAGCTCGGTGCCGCACCCGGAACCCGGTCATTCAAGGCTTCCCACTGGTAGGGAATGACTTCCGTCCGTACCAGCTCCTGCTCTGTTTTCCAGAAATCGTCGGTGATGACGATGCTCATAAGATCGATTGCCCTGTTCTCATGTTTGTCTCTCATGATGTCCTCCTTTTTTCGCCTCATGTGCTCAGTCTTCTGCCATGTGACGGATTCTTGCAATCGGATCCATTTCTCTGAATCCGTAAAACTCCCTTGCGTTTTCGCCGAGAATCAGTTTCTTCTCCTGATCCGTGAGATCGCTGCTCTCCCGGAGGAAATCCTGGCTCATCCGGTAAGTGATTGCGGTCATCGTCCGCGGATAATCCGAGCCCCACATCAGCTTTTTTGCGCCGACCAGTTCGATTGCCGTCCGGAATGCCTGTACTGCCGATCTGTAGGGCCAGAATTCCTCATTGTAAAGCCAGGTGATGCCGCCCGACTCAATCCGCACATTCGGAAGCTCCGCAAGCCGGATCTGGGAAAGCCAGTCCGACCGGCCTGCCATTCCGAAATGCCCGATTGCGATCCGAAGCGCGGGATATTTCTCTGCGAGAATCCGCAGCTCCCCGGTCTGGGCGGACCCTTCCGCAAGATCAATCAGGAGGAACTTGCCCTCCGAAGCGGCCAGATCAAATACTTCTTCGTGATGAAGCAGATTCTGATCCGCGAGCCTTCCGGCACAGATCTTTACACCTGAAAAACCCCGAAGATCCAGCGGTTTTCCCGGGACATAGAGGCTGGAAACCTTCAGCCGGCCGCCGTATTTCTCTTCCATCCCGCGAAGATACTCATCCTGCGGACCGTCGATATCTTCCTGCGTCACAACCGCTGCGTTTACGCCGGCGAAATCCATGTTTGAAAGCAGGACTTCCGCCGTATTCTCTCCATTCATCAGATACGGCGGAAGCATCTGCCGCACTTCTCCGCCGAAATCCGCCCTGCCGCCGCCGATTTCTCTGACCGGCTTCCCGTCGACAAGGCCTTCCTGCACCTTCCAGAGGTGTACATGTGCGTCTATAATCATATTTTACTCCGAAAAGCGGACGAGGACTTTGCTCAGCGACCCGTCGTTATGAACCAGGGCGTCAAAAGCCTGGAGCGACTCCTCGAAGGGATACACCGCGCTCACCATCGGGAGCGGATTAACTGTTCCGTCCGCGACAAGCCCGATCAGTGCCTTGAAATCTTTCGGCAATGAGTTCCGGCTCCCATAGACATTCAGTTCCTTTTTCAGAAGCGTCGAATGCAGGAAGCTCGTTTCCCGTTTTCCGTTTCCGATCAGGATGAGATTTCCGGCGAATGCACAGCAGTCAATGCAGGAAAGGAATGTTTCCGGCACCCCGCAGGCCTCGACACAAGTATCGAAGCCGCCCTCGGTCACCCGCGCCGTATATTCCGCAAGGCTTTCTTTCCCGGAATTGATCACGCCGTCCGCGCCGAATGCCTTTGCCCGATCAAGGCGTCCGTCCAAAAGGTCTGCGACATGCACTTCAGCGCCTCTGCTCTTCGCGGAAATCAGAGCGAAAAGCCCGATCGGTCCGGCGCCGATCACAAGTACCTTGTCCCCGTGCTTCACTTCACATCTCGACAGCGCATGATAGCCAATGGAGAAAGGTTCGATCAGGGCCAGCTGGTCCGCCGAGAGACCCCGCCCGTCATAAATCCGTTCGACAGGCATCGAGACATACTCGCAGAAAGAGCCGTCCCGCTGTACGCCCATGGTCTGGTTGTCGTGGCAGCAGTTCACATGACCTCTTTTGCAGGCATAGCAGTGTCCGCAGTTGAAGTAGGGGTTTGCGGTCACGATATCGCCGACCGCAAGCGGGCCTTCGTAACCGGCAGGAAGTGACACAATCCTCGCGGAAAACTCGTGTCCCGGGATCCGCGGATAGCTGGTAAAGGGCTGGTTCCCCGTAAAGCTTGCAACATCCGAGCCGCAGATCCCGCAGGTAAGGATCTGAAGAAGCGCCTCATTTTCCTGAGGTTCCGGCATCGGGAGTTCAACGATCTCGATGCTTCCGGGACGGTCAATTCGTACTGCTTTCATAATTTTTCCTTTCTGTCATCCCTCCTGTTTGGCCTTCGGTCGGAATGACACAGAGCCTATTTCAGTGTGATCGCGAGCGCGTTTTCGTATTCTGTCGGCAGATTCTCCGGAAGCACCACCGTCAGCACGCCGAAACTGTGATTAAAC
>CADCPV010000116.1 GCA_902803345.1 uncultured Eubacteriales bacterium
CCGTCGGTGGTCCAGTGATGGTCGGTGCGGTAATAAAGCTGTACATTGTCCTTCTCTGCGAGGAAGCGCTCGCGCACGTCGATGCAGGTGAAACTTGACCCGAGACGGCCGTAAAAACCGTCGATATAGGCCGATTCCGAGGCCTTCGGCGCGTCTTTCGGCAGCAGTTCGGGGCAGATTGCGATTGCATTCGGCGCCAGCAGGAAATAGAAATCCGTGCCTTCGTGGCGGGCTGCAAAGTCCGCCATTTCCTGTATGGTTTCCTCTTTGTTGTCCGGATCCGGCGCATCGAAACGCTCCATCAGATAATCATTTTCACAGAGATAGACGCCCTGGGACTCGCGTTTGCCGATGAGCCGGGAGATCGTGGTTTTGACTGTCATCAGGGCATTTCTTCCCGGGAACTGGTCGGCCGTATAGTCTTCGATACTATCCATAAAGGAGCCGTCCGCAAGGCTCGAAAGAGAAAGCTCCGGCTTCTGCGACAGGTTCCGTTTTTCCCGTGCGGAATAGGCGCGGTCCGGCTGCACCAGCAGAATGACCGTGAGGGAGAGAATGATTAAGATAAAGGAGAATCCGGCAATGCGGTGATACCAGTTCACAAAAACTCCTTTCTCAGAACCTGAAGTACAGGAAGGGATTGTAGTTTTCCGTCACCAAAAAGGCGATAGAAACGGCTAAAATTACGAGGAGCAGTAAATACCCGACTGCGCAGTAAAGAGCCGACAGAGGGCCCTTTTTCAGCTTCTCAAGCGGTTTTTTGAGGATCGGGAGCGACAAAAAGGCTGCAGCGGCAAGAAGCGGCCAGCTTGAACGGAGTGTATAGCGTGCGGCCTGGTCCAGGAAGCCGTTTTCGGCAAAACCAAACATAGACCGCAGTGTGGTAAGGATCTCCGGAAGCGTATTCGCGGAGAAAATCACCCAGCCCACGATCACGAAAAGCAGCGTGAAAATGCGGCGGATCAGGGAAGGAATGTTCCACTTCAGGAAAACATATTTTTCCAGCAGCAGAAGAAGTCCATAGTACAGCCCCCAGATCACGAAGTTCCAGCTTGCGCCGTGCCAGAGACCGGTCAGCATCCAGACTATGAGGATGTTTCGGATATGCTTCCAGACTTTCACCCGGTTGCCGCCGAGCGGAATGTAAACGTATTCGCGGAACCAGGTACCGAGAGAAATATGCCAGCGGCGCCAGAAGTCCGTGACCGATTCGGCGGCATAGGGGTAGTTGAAGTTGTCCATGAAGGTGAAGCCGAGCATTTCCCCGAGCCCGATTGCCATGTCCGAATAACCCGAAAAGTCGAAATAGATCTGGAAGGTGTAGGAAAGGGCGCCTGTCCAGGCGGAAACCGTGGAAATGTCTGCGCCGGCCGCATGAATCTGGTCGAAAATCGCACCGGTCAGGTTCGCAAGGAGCACTTTTTTCCCAAGCCCGATGATAAAGCGCACGGCGCCCCGGCCGAAACGCGCCAGTGTAAGGTCGCGCTCGCCCATCTGTTTTTCCACGCTCTCATATCGCACGATCGGACCTGCGATCAGCTGCGGGAACATCGTGATGTAGGTCGCAAATTTGATGATGTTTTTCTGCACCGGGAATTTGCCGCGGTACAGGTCAATTACATAGGAAAGGGCCTGGAAGGTGTAGAAACTGATGCCGATCGGCAGTGCGAGTGTGCGGATCGGGAGATTCAGATGGAAAAGCGCGTTGATGTTTTCCATCAGGAAACCGTAGTATTTGAAAAAGCCGAGCATCAGGAGGTTGATGATGACGGTGAAGGCCAGGATCTCCTTTTTCGCGCGCGGCACCCTGTCCATCAGAAGGCCCATGCTGTAGTTCAGGAGGATACTGTAAAGCATCAGGATCACATAGACCGGTTCGCCCCAGGCGTAGAACACGAGGCTTGTAAGAAGCAGGACCGTGTTTTTCAGCTTTTTCGGGACGATATAATAAAGAAGCAGGGTGACCGGCAGGAACAGGAAGAGGAAGGTGACACTGGAGAAAATCATTTCTGCACCTCCCAGACGGATCTGGCTGCCGACAGCCACTGATCAGCGTCTGAACCGACCATGAACCAGGCATAAAGGCCCGAAGTCCCGGTTTTGGCCTGATTCAGCAGTTCGGTCTGGTCGGTTCCGTAGCCATCGAAATTCTTTTTCTGGACCGAAAGGCGCGATTCGAAAGCTTCCGTGACCAGGGAAAGCTGACTATCGTCTTTACATTTGATGAGCAGGATTTCATTGACGGACATGGTGTTGTCCGGAGCATAGTACAGGTACTCCGCGAAATCCGCAGCATTCAGCTGGAAAGCGCGCTTCATGCGCATATCGGAGGCCGGTTCCATATCCTCCAGCGTGAAGTTTTCCTGCAGCACAGAATCGACGTCCGTGAGCGGGACGTCTGCGGGGGTTTTTCGATAAAGAAGAAGCGCCATCACAGCTGCAAGTACAAGGAGCGCAGCCGCTTCGGCGAGGAACACTTTTTTCACAGGAACTCCTGAAGAAAGGATTTGGGGCTGATATATAATTGATACTACAGTCAAAAGGCGATATCCGGATCGTTTCGCACTTCGTAACCGCACGCCCACCGCTGACGCGGCGGGTCCCCTCGCGCGCACCGTGCTCTCACGCTCTTCCCACATTCCGCACTCTCGTGGGCATAAATTCCACTCCGTGCTCCATGTGGGGCGGGTCATTAAGCCGTTCTCCCACCAACAAGCAAGCTTGCGGTGTGAGAAGGCTTTTGACCCTGATATCATACATTTTACCACATCTTTAGCAAATAGGAAAGATCAGCGGCGTGAAAAAAATATTTTTTGCGCTTTTTTTCAGCTGCAGCGCGGAAGGCCGCATTTTCACACAGGACCGCCCACAATATGCCGGTGGACATTTCCGAAATAACTGATAGAATGACCGAAAAAGAGACGGGGCGGATTCCCGCTCCGGGGAAGAGGCCTGTTTGAAACCGGTGCTTGGAATCGTGGATCGGGAGACGAAGTATGCAAAACGGCTTGCGGACGCCCTGAATGAGCGGGCGGACTTTCCGTATGAAGCGGTGCTTTCAGAAACCTGGGACGATCTTCTGGCGTACCGGGCGCTGCATCCGGTGGAACTTGTGCTCGCGGATCAGGCGCCGCCGGATCCGGGCAGGGCATACGGGCTTCGGGTGTTCCTTTTCTCGGAAGAGCCCGGTGCGGGAAACCGGATCTGCCGCTACCAGCCGATTCCGGCTCTGACGGAAGAGATTCGAAGGAAAGCAGAGTCGGCAGATACAAAGGTGGAGGAATATCGGAGCGGACCGGCGGGTTTTCCTGCCGAAGCCAGCCATCCGCCGGTTTCAGAGGAATCGGGGGATTTGGAAAGCGGGGAGGAGAACCTTCGGCAACGGCTCTACCGGAAGCTCATGCAGGGACTCAGCCTTTCCGAGGAGATTTCAGATGAGGAGCTGTACCGCCGAATTGACCGGATCCTTATAGAGGAAGCAGAAACGGAAGGTCTTTTCGGAGGAGCACGGGTCCAGCAGCGGGAACTCCTGTTTTCGACGGTCCGCCGCTATGATGCGCTGTCTCTTGCGCTCCGGGACCCCCTGGTGACGGAAGTCATGATCAACGGTCCGGATCGGATTTTTATTGAGAAAGAAGGTTGGATCGAGGCATTTCCGGAACACTTCCTGTCGGAACAGAAGCTTCTGGATGTGGTTCAAAGGATCGCTTCCTCGGTTAACAGGCGTATCAGCGAAGCGACGCCGATGGCAGATGCGATGCTTCCGGACGGGCTGCGGGTAAACCTGGTGCTCCCGCCGATCGCGCCGGACGGGCCGGTTGTGACAGTGAGGCGTTTCCCGAAAAACCCGATCGCCATGACGGATCTTGTGCGGATCGGAAGCATCAGCGAAGAGGCGGCAGAATTCCTGCAGGTTCTTGTCTCA
>CADCPV010000117.1 GCA_902803345.1 uncultured Eubacteriales bacterium
CCGAGAATCATCACGGCTTCGCAGCCGCCGTGTCCTGCGCCGTACATCAGGGCGTTCTGGTCTTTCCCGTGAAAACGCCGAAGAACCGTCTTCATCGCAATGAAGCGCCCGCTTTCCTCGAACAGTCCGGCCATAAATCCGCCGTATAATGCATAAGCCCAGATGTTTCCGCGGATCTTCTCCCCCAGCGGAAGCACGGTGAGAATCAGGCTGTTCAGAAGCGACTCTATCAGCATCGCGAACACAAGGAACACCGCGCAGCCGATGAAGAAAGGCAGAATATCCGCCCGTTTTCTCCTGCGGTACCAGAAAAACAGTAAGACCGGTACCGCAAAAGAAAACAGCAGCGCAAACGATATGAAAAGAAACGACAGTGCCGGCACTTTACCGTTCATTTTTGACTGCCTCCCCGGGAAAATCAGAGTGCATTGATATTGATCACTTCATCGCTTCCCTTGATCTTCTCGTCTTCTTTTTCAACAAGCTTCTCGTCTTCCTCGATATACTCCTCGTCTTCTTCCTTGATGGCATTCACCTGCAGGAGGTCCTTTTCCTTCACGTAGGCTTCGGCTACTCTGGCTCCGCCTTTATAGGTCATCTGGGCCATTCCCGCTACGCCATGTTTTTTGAACATGTTGTCAAAAGCCTCGGATTTCATGAATTCCTGGATTTTCTCTTCTGCAAGATCGCCGTTCTCCATTTTTCCTATATAAGCCTGGCCATCCTTGCGGTTATGGGCATTTGTCAGCACCATGGAGACATACATGGCTTTCGCGGCCTGATAGCGGATCACCTCCTCGTCTTTTTTGAGATCATCCTCATCCCATTTTCCATTCGTTATGTAGTTCTCTTTGAGCAGGTCACGGATATTGCCCGGTTCAGCGGACATCTGAAGGTTATTCTTCACGGGCTGCTTCTTATCAAGATCGATCTCGACTTCCTGCTGCTTCTCCTCGGGTCTTATGTACTGACCTCTCTTGTAACGCGCCGGAACATCCGGCTCATATCTTTCGCGGGACATGGCGCCCATAAACCTGCGCTCCAGAAGGCCTGCGTGACCCTTCATTGCGTATTTCCGCGCGTTTCCGTCTGCAATCACCGTATCCAGCCACTGATCCAGCTTCCTGTTATTGCGAAGCTCTTTTGCCGCAATTTCATAGCTTTTCCCGCCGATATGTGTTTTGGTATCCGCCTTGGACTGCTGGGCCACATTGCCCGCAGAACGTGCGATGAACAGCTCCTTGTATACTTCCTTCTGCTGATCCGGTGACAGATTCCGGAACTCACGGCTGTCAATCTTATCCTGCAGCGCCTGCACGCGCTCGTGGACCGTCGGCATCAGGTGTCTCGGAACATTCGTCGGAAGTGTCGGCATCGCCGCCAGGTGTTTCCGGTACAGGTCCTCCATCGCGCCGCCGTGTCCGCGTTCCTTTGAAAGCGCGATCAGCGCTTCCCGGTTGTTCTCAACGAATTCCCGGAGATTACCGTCATTCTTCACCTGTTTCATGGCATTTTCAAGATCATAGGGATCCGGTTTTACGGAAAGCGTGTCCTTTTGATTCCGTTTGGCTTCCACCGCCATACGGGCTGCGAAAATCGCCTTGATATCGGTGTACAGATCATCATTCGAAATCTCGTCTGATGCCTTGATATCATTGATGTAATAAGCGGTACGTTCCAGCGCTGTCGGCATGAAATACTGCGGAACGAACTTCGGGTCAATCTCTGTCATCCTGTTGAGTTCGTTTTTGATGTCATCCATAAACACGCCGCCGTGCCCGGGCTGCATCATGCGCTCCTGCAGGTGGTTTGCGGTGTGGTTTGCCAGCAGATTTTTCATGTAAGGCGAGGCGGATACCTGATCATACGCTTCGCGGAAGGCTTCTTTTGTGAGCGGAACATCCAGCGAAGCCCCCTTATTGCGGACCGCATTCACAGCCATGCGCGCAGCAAGGACGCCCATCAGGAGTTTGTTCTGATCATCCTTTTTCATATTCAGGAACGCCGGGCTGCCGATTTTCCGGCGGAGGGCGTCGATATAGGCGCGGGCTGTCGGGCTCTCTCCCTCCTCATAGTCCCAGATGTCCTGAATCTTCGCGTCCTGCTGCTCAATTTTCTCCTGGTCCGCCTGATCCTGTATGTTCTCTTTGGGCTGTTTGTTTTCCGTACGCTTCGCGATTTCCTCTTCTTCTTTCCGGGCTGATTCGATCTTTGTCAGCTTGATCGAATCATTGACGAGCCTTGCGTCAGTCCGGTACTGCTCCGGAATGTCCAGGCCCTTCATTTCAAGAGAAGCGCCGCAGCGCTGCAGAAGCTCGGTCAGATTGGCCTTAACCTTATCATCCGCAACGGCTTGTCCGTTCTGAAGCTTTTCGAGAAGGGAACTCATCTGCTGCTCCAGCACGCCGTTTCCGATACTGTTCTCGGCATCGTTCAGATCTTTTCCCGGAACATCCTGAGTGTTTTTGCCGAGCGCTTTTCCGAGGATCCGCGTCGTTTTCATGATATTGGTCACTTCTTCCGGCACTTCGATATTCGCACTCTTCAGCGCCTTCGAATAGGCATTCAGGCCGGAATACAGCATCGCGATGTTTTCATAAGCGTTTCTTTCTTCCGGTTTCTTGTCTTTTCCGGAATGAAGTTTACCGTCCGGAATAATTCTCTGCAATTCCTGATAAGTCATGTTAAAATATCTCCTTTTTCCTTTATCAACTGTCCGGATTCGTCTCTCCGGTGTCTTTTCGTGATCAGTATAAACGGCTCTGTCCAACAGATGTCCAGCACCTTCTTGAATTATACTGTTTTTCATGCTATGATGTCAAGGTCAAAAGCCTCTTCACAGGAAGAAAGGAGCCGCCATGTCAGACCTGAAACAAATACCGGAAAACCCCTGGGATATCTACCCGAGGCCGCAGCTTCGGCGCAGCTCTTTTTTCAGTCTGAACGGCGAATGGGAGCTTCAGCTCGGACGGGATGAGGCCCTGCCGATCCGGGTTCCTTTCTGCATTGAGTCTGAGCTCTCCGGCGTGAAGAAAACCGTCCGGGCCGGCGCGGCTATCTGCTATAAAAAGGTCTTCCGCCTGCCGGAGGGCTTTGTGAAAAGCCGGGTGCTGCTGCATTTCGGAGCGGTTGACCAGATTGCGCGTGTGGTCCTGAACGACCGCTTCTACGGCTCGCATGAGGGCGGATATACGGCTTTCACACTGGATGTCACGGAGGCAGTTCTTCGGGACGGAGAAAACACACTCCTCGTCTTTGTCGAGGACTATCTGCCGCTGCACCTGCTGCCCACAGGGAAACAGAAAGAAAAGCGCGGCGGTATGTGGTATACGCCCGTCACCGGCATCTGGCAGAGCGTATGGCTGGAAAGCGTACCCGAAAAGTATGTCGGCGCCCTGAGAATCCGTACGGAAGGCCCGGAGGTTCGAATCGATCTTTTGAAGGATCAGACCAGTTCTTCCGGCACAGATTCCGAGGAACCGGCGCTTCTTTCTATGAACGGCCGTCTCCGTTACAGTGAAAACGGGCAGGAAGTTACGGTGCCGGTCCGCTCGGGTCACGCGGAATTCACGGTAAAAGCGCCTCGCTTCTGGACGCCAGAGCATCCGTTCCTCTACGATTTCACACTGACTGCCGGAGCGGATACGGTGCATTCCTATTTTGCGCTTCGGGATATTACAATCGGAGAGATCGGCGGAATTCCAAGGATTCTGCTGAATCAGAAGCCTTATTTCTTCCACGGTGTGCTGGATCAGGGGTATTTCGACAAGGGGATCTATACGCCCGAAACGCCGGAAGCCTATCAAAAGGACCTGCAGCTCCTCAAGGACTGCGGCTTTAATATGCTTCGAAAGCACATCAAGGTCGAGCCGGAGATTTTCTACTGGTACTGCGATACGATGGGGATCGCGGTTTTCCAGGATATGGTGAACTGCGGAGACTATCATTTCCTCCGAGACACAATCCTGCCGACCGTGACGGGCGGAAAGCTCCGGTCTGATGCCCGTCGGAACCGGAATGACCGGGTCCGGGCGAATTTTGAGAAAGCCATGGCAGAAACGGTCCGCCAGCTGCAGAACCATCCTTCGATTGTTTACTGGACAATTTTCAACGAGGGCTGGGGACAGTTCTGTGCTTCCGAAATGTACGAAAAACTGCGCGCGCTGGACGATTCACGCCTGATCGACACCGCTTCCGGCTGGTTCCATGTCAGGGATATGAAGACAGATGTCGAAAGCCGCCACGTATATTTCCGGGCCGCAAAGCCCGTAAAAGCGGACAAGCCTTATGTACTCTCGGAATTCGGCGGCTATACGCTGAAGATCGAGGGACATGTTTTCGACGAGAATAAGAGCTACGGCTATAAAGGACATCACAGTAAAGAAGAACTGATGCAGAACCTTGTGAAGCTTTTCGACCGGGATGTCATCGCGGCGATTCCGGAGGGCCTGTGCGCGGATATCTACACGCAGCTTTCGGATGTGGAGGACGAAGTGAATGGCCTTGTAACTTATGACCGGGAAGTCGTCAAGGTGGATGTCGATGTGATGAAGGAAATCAGCTTCCGGATCCGGCAGAAAGTGGAGGAACTGAGGCATGAGCGATGAAGAGCGGCTTCTCCTATCTCATCTCCAGGATCTCTCGGATCGCGCGGACCAGGCCGGAATCTACACCTTTTCCGGCTTTCTTTCGCTGCCGGAGCAGGATCTTTTTCTGAAAAACGTAAAGGAATATGGCTTTTCGGATTACCGTTTTAATGGCGGCTCGGAAAGCGCAGAACGGCGGATCGTGGTCTTCGGATCAGAGGACATGCTCGGCTATTCGCCGGAGCCTCCGATCGCAGTCCTCGAAATCCGGCCGCTTCAGGAAAAATACGGCGAAGAGCTCTCCCACCGGGACATCCTCGGCGCAATTATGAGCCTGCAGATTGAGCGAAGCCTTGTCGGCGATATTCTCGTCCGGGGAAAGGCCGCCTATGTCTTCTGTCTGGAGCGGATCGCGGATTATCTCACGGAAAACCTGACAAAAATCCGGCACACCGATGTCCGCTGCCTACGCTGCGAAACCGATGTGCCGGAACTTCATCCTGTACTTCAGGAAGTCCGGCTGAATATCGCGTCCGAACGCCTGGATTCCATTGTCTCATCCCTTACGGGCATTTCCCGCTCCCACATAGATCGCCTTTTCAATGAAAAGCGTGTCTTTCTGAACGGTCGGATCGTCGAATCCCTCTCTGCCTGCCCGAAACCCGGCGATGTGATCACAATCCGCGGCTTCGGAAAAGCCATCTACGACGGTATCAGCGGCTCATCGAAGAAAGGCCGGCTGTATGTGACCCTGAGGAAATACGTGTAGGCAGTATCCCGCAGGCGAGTTCTGCGATAACGTATATCCGTCGGGACC
>CADCPV010000118.1 GCA_902803345.1 uncultured Eubacteriales bacterium
ACCCGATGCCCGTTCTTCTTCGGAAAGCTGACGGCCGATCCCGCCCTCAAGTTCCCCTGAAAGCAGGCGGATCCGGCATTTGCCGCAGAGTCCGTTGCCGGAACAGGGCGCGTCAATATCAACACCGGAAGCCCGGGCAAGGTCCAGAAGACTCTCGCCGGGCTGTGCCTGCGTCTGGATTTCGCTTTCGTTCTGTCTGAAGATGATGGTAAACAAAACGGCCGCTCCTTCTGTGTTTTTCTCAGATCTCCAGGAAGGAATCCGCGTAGAGGTAATTGTCCTTAATGATATCGCAGGATTTGATGGTCTCAATCATGCGGCGGTCGCAGGGATTGATGATCGCGGAACTTAAGCCGTTCGCCATTGCCATGGCGATCATGGCGGAGTCGATAATCGGCCGGACGTCTTTGGGCATACCGTTAGAGACATTGGAAAGGCCGCCAGTCGTACGAAGGCCCATTTCCGTGAACATCCGAATCGCTTCCAGCACGTCCTTCTGCTTGTCCTGCATGCCCTTAATCACGAGGAACAACGGGTCAAAGAGGATGTCTTCCTCGCTCATGCCCTGCATCATGGCACGCTCCAGGATCTCTTGGCAGTACATCATGCGCTCATCGTTATCGGCAGGGACGCCGGCTTTGCTGCAGAGACCGATGACAATCGCATCGTTTGCAGCGGCAAGATCAATGTTCTCGATCCGGTCGCCCGCATCGGCAGAGTTGACAATCGGTTTGCCCTTGGCGCGGTTGTAAACAGAGATGCCCGCTTCGATCGCCTTTTTGTTTGCAGTATCGAGGCACAGCGGAACATTGTCGAATTCCGACTGGAGAAGCTGGACAGCCCACTTCATCAGCGTTTCGCCGTTCGACTCCGCAGGTCCGATGTTGACGTCGAGGTAGTCGGCGCCAGCGTCGAGCTGCTGTTTCGCTCTTTTCACGATCGGGCCGGGATTCATGGTGTTCATGGCTTCACGGATCACGGGCGAAATGCAGTGGATGCGTTCCCCGATGATGATAAATTTCGACATACTCTTTCTCCTTTATTTAATTTTGCATATCTTTTAAGAAGCGGATGATTTCGACCGCTTCATTTGTACCGACAAGAACCTGCCAGTTTGGCAGCTTTTCCTGAACCTCACCCTTGAGTACGGCAACTTTTCCGGGCAGGACAAGGATTCTGTTTTTGATCTTGTCTTCGATGTTGTAGTCCGCAATGAACTTCGCGATCGAAGAGGCGCTGAATTTTCCGGCCGCCCAGGCGGTCAGAACGGAGTATCCGCCGGCGTCTGAGATCAGGAGATTGACCGGGACACCGGAACGTTCGATTTCGCCGGAAACGATGAAATAGGTCAGAGCGAAGTCGACCGTGATCATGCAGATCGAGTTTTCGTCTGCGCCGTTTAATGGATAGATGCCCGGATCGACTTTCATCGGTTTCTGCGGGTCGGTGAAGATGTTCTGCCGCAGGCCGTACAGCGGAAGTGCCTTCGCATAGTCCATTTCGGTCAGCACGACGATCGAGCCGTATTTCGCGGTGAACAGCGAAGCGTAGGCAGCTTCCATATGGGCATCGCCGTGCGAGAGCGCCGAAACATCCACAAGCGAGGGATAACCGAAGGTCCGGTCGCCGCCCTTTAAGGCGCCGCGGCGAACTTCGACTGTATTCCGGAAGGCGTCTTTTACAGAAGCGCCGGTCGTGTTGAGAATGAGATTTTTGTTGCCGATCTTCTCAAGCGCAGCGACGGTATCATGCAGCTCCTCAAGGCTTTGCCCGCTGACACCGAGCACGACTTTTGCAGCGTTTGCTGCGGCATTCATTGCTTCGTAGTTTCCGGCGTTCGCGCCTATCAGGATCACATTTTTACCGGTGCACAGCGCGAGCGCTTCTTTTGCAAGGTCCGGATCGGTGCAGGAAAGGATCAGATCGCGGTCCAGCGCGGCTGCCTTTTTCACAAGGTCCAGGAAGCGATCGTTTTCGCCATCTGCCGCTTCGACAAAGACGAATTCGCAGTACATACGCTCGCCGATCCGGTCGTAATCCACAGCCGGGACCTTTGCGAGGATATCGTCGTTTTTCGCGTCGTCGAATGCGGCGGAAACCTTCATCGCATACAGCGTCTTGCTGACGAAGGTCTTCTCGTGGCGCTCGAGTACGGTCTCGCCGCCAAGAGAATGCTCACCGACCTTGATCGTCTTCATCGGGGGCGCGGTCGCTTCGGAGAGCTGGTCCTTGACTTCATCGGTGATGAAGGGACATTTCTCCAGCGGAAGCGAGCCCTGTGCAACCTTCATCGAGAAGGCCATACAGGTCGGAACACCGCACTTTTTACAGTTGGTTTTGGGGGTCAGCTTGAAAATGTCAAGTCCTTTTAATGCCATGATGAGTCCCTCCTTCCCTTAAACAAGTTCGCGGATCATTTCGGAAATCGCCGCGATGGATGCGGGATGACGAAGAATCACTGCGTTGGAACCGGACGCAAGACAGGCCGCCGCCGTCACGATTTCCATCTCGATACCTCTTTCCTCCATCGGACCCCATTCGGGGATGTCCTCTTCGGAGACGAGGGCTTCCTTGACGTTCCAGGCTTCGCTGGCCACCGGGGTGACAATGGGCATCTGAAGCATGTTGTCATTCTGGGAAAGGGCTGCCATCTTGACACGTTCCATCGTGGAGACGACGTATTCGAAACCGTAACCGGCTGCCGCAGCGCCGACGTTCATTGCGATGCTCGTAGGTTTGACGCCCATCTGGGAAATGACGACATTGAGCTGCTTGGCGAGGTTGATGTCGACGGCGGATTCCGCTCCGATCTTCTGGTTGTAGGCGAGGCCTGCAGAAGCCGCGATGGTCTTGTAGTTTTCTTCTTTTGCCGACATCAGAAGAACGTTTCTTCCTGCGAGCGCATCGGCGATCCTGTCAAAGAGAACTTCGTTCTTTTCAATGCCCTTGCTGCCGATGATGACCAGAGGAAGGTCCGTACCTTCGGCGACCTGGCGGCATTCTTCTGCGCATTCCTCTACGCTGCGGTCCTCGCCGTTGGGGTCAGCCGCATCCAGTGAGAACGCGACAAAATCGACGCCGGGGATCGCGGAAGCGCGCCGAGCGAGTTCGCGGAAGTCTTCGGCGCCTGCATAGTAGTCGCGGATTCCGGGAACATTGTTTTCCATGCCGCGGTCGGAGATTTCCACGCCGATTTTCGGTGCGTTTTCGATCGGCGCGTCAAAGGTATAGAACGGAAGCACGTTTTCGCCGCCGAGCGTTACGGTCTGATCGCCCGTCCCGATCGTAAAAGCATTGATCGAGGAATTGAATTTCTGGGAAGTTTTCGGGAGAGCCATAAGTCTGTTTTAAATCCTTTCTATAGTTGCATTACATCATAGGTTCTAAGCCGAGTGCCGGATGACCGACTTCCGAGAGGAAGTTGACGAGTTCCTCGGGATCTCCGTTTCCGGCGCTTTCTTCATCGGCGATCATATCGCAGAAGTTTTCAATACCGTAAAGCTCCATCGCGGTCTGGTTGAGCCGTTCGCGGACGGTTTCTTTCAGGGCTTTTGGCATCCAGACAATGCGCTGCACGCCGCCTTCCGCCTTCATGAACTTCTTGGAGGCAATGAAGTGTTTGCCGTGGCCCATGAAGCCCGGGGTCTGTACCCCGCCGCCGGTCATCGAAGCCATTTCGGAGAAGGTCATGCCGAGAGGCGTCATGCCGGTGTGTTCACGGTTGACGATGATGACGCCGTTACTGAAGGGCTCGATGCCGCAGATGCATTCGAAGCAGCCGCAGGAGGTCATCGGGTCTTCCATGATGGAATAGAGCGTTACGCGCTCCAGAGCGCCGCGGGAATATTTCGCAACGGCTTCGTTGACGTCTTCCCAGGAACCGATATTGTCGTCGATCACGCGCTCCTTTGTGACAACCTGGCTCGGACCGTTCGGGTCGAGCTCATTCGTCGCTTTGGCATCGAGCCACGAAACGGCACCGCAGAGGCCCAGACGCTCGGGGGTAACGATACAGACATGGGACGGAGAGAAGGACTGGCAGAGGATGCAGGTGTAGAAGGTGTCCACGCTCTCGTCCGTGAGGCCGGCGAGACGCTCGTCACGCTTGTCGTAGATTTCGTTGGCCATCTTCCGGAGGTCATGCAGTTCGTCTGTAGAGGTATAAATTTTGACCTGACACTTGTCAATAACGGCCGAATATTCGTTTTTCAGCTTGGCGTAAAGCACTTCGCCGATGTGACGGATGCGGAAACCGGCTTCATAAGCATTTTTGCTGATCCGGATCCGGATCAGGTCACGCTGGCCGGTATGCATGATGCCTTCCATGCAGTTGACGAAGGTATGGAATTTCCGTTCGAAAACCGATTCGAAATCGGACTGCATGTTCTTCCCGGCAACTTCGGCAATAAATGCCGCGCACATCTTGGAACCAACGGGGATTTCGTCGAAATCCGGGCCGATGACTTCAATCTTATGGTCCTCGACTTCATGCGCTTCTCTGGTGACGCAGAGCTCGAAGCAGTCTTTCCGGGAGCCGTCGATCTCACACTGCATATCCGGACGGCGGATGATTTCGCCTTCGAAAGCGGAAGAGTAGGCAACCGGAATGTCGATGTTCGTGACTTTGATCTTGATATCGCGGGCTTCAAGAGAGGTCTCGATCCAGTCTTTGGTGTCTTCCTGGATGATCAGCGTCTTCGGAACACGCCACATGTCCTTCGTGTCGTTTGTGATGACCGGGAAGCCGAGGGCGATCGCACAGGCGCCGGCTGCGATGGTCAGATCATCGACCGGATCAAAGGCGTTGACAAAAGCGAAGATCCGCTCGAAGGTGTACTGGTTCATTTCATCGTACTGCAGCGGCTGGATCGCGCCGAAGATCATCGCGGCTCTCATAACGAGTGAAATGACGTGGGAGGCGCACCAGATATCCGGGCCGACCGGAACGATACGGACCGGGAAGCCCATGTTGATGCCGCGCTCCTTTGCCTGGTCAATGATGCCGCCGATCAAAAACACGAAAATGCCTCTGGACTGATAGCCCTTGATCAGGGCTTCGGCTTCTTCTGCAGATGGCGCCGGTCCGATGATGACGACGAATCCGGGGATATCGCGCGTAACCAGCGGAACACCCAGCTCACGGACTTCGGCATCGTTCATATGGCCGTGATATTCACCGTTATAGGGCGTATCGGTATCCAGATATTTGCAAAGCTCGATCACTTCGGCCGCCATCGCAGTTGCAATGCCGGAAGTGAACACGTCATGCGTACGGTAGTTGCGGGTCATCATGGCCTTGATCGGCTCCATTGCCGCCCGAAGGTCCCCGAGGGTCATCACTTTGATGCCCGTATATTCATAAATGACGGCCGCATAGTATGCCGTGTTCGGGAAAACGGCCGGCGTGCTCTCATCATGTGTGGCAAGAGCTTCCGCAAGCGCTTTTTCCGCAAGCGCATACATTTCATCCGAGCCTTTGAATGCTCTGTCAAAAAGTCCCACCATAATTTATACCTCTTTATCTAAAATCTTCTTGATTTTTCTGATTTCTTCCACTGCCGAAGGAGCGGT
>CADCPV010000119.1 GCA_902803345.1 uncultured Eubacteriales bacterium
CGAACTGGAGCGACCTCGGGGAATGGAAGAGTGAGCAGGGCGTGATCACAGGCGAAGCGGAAGTTGTGGGAACCGCAGCGCTCATTGCCAAAAACAGGCAGGACTTTATTCTGAGCTTTAAGGCAGTCCTCGAAACCGGCGCCTGTTTCGGGGCAGCACTCCGCGCGAAAGAGTACCCGGGCAGAAACTCCATGGCTTTTGAAATCCCGGGGATGAAGATTCCGGACCAGCGGCGGGCCGTCGTAATCCGGGTGGACGCCGAACAGCGCTGCGCCGAGATCCTGTATCTGGAGAGAGCGTCAAGAGAGGGCTACGGAAGGTCCCAGCGGAGCATTGTCGTAGGCGGGGAGGCGCGGCTTTACGACTGCTGCCGCTTTGATGCCGAATACGGAAAAACGGTGGACGTCAAAATCGTGGCGCGCGGCTGCTATTATGACCTGTATCTTGAGAACGACCTGATTTTCAGCAAATCCATGATGGAAGCCCCGATCGGGGATGTGGAGCTTCTGGTGGAGCGCGGAAAAGCGCGTTTTTATGACGTTCAGATTACGGATCTGAGTCCGCTGGCAACGGAAGAAATATAGGGAACAGCCGTGTTTTCAATTGAAAAATACGGATGCTTTTGTTACAATAGAAGCAGTACAATCAGGCTGTGAAATCAACCGCCGATAATACATTTACAGTCTTATTAAGACAGAAAGGGGTAACCATGGGTAAAGTCAATCCGAAATTCATCGGCCTGTCGCAGTACAAGGCAGCGTTCTGCCAGGAACTTTCGGGAAAGCATTTCCATCTGGTGATGGACGACGGGAGCGAACTTTCGCTGAATTTCCTCGACGGGGAGAATGTTCAGATCGCTGAAAAAGGACAGCCCTATATCTGGGAGTCCTATGAGTGCATGAAGGGCGACGACTGCACTTATTTCGTACATGTGCAGCCCGTATCCGGCAAGGGCCTGATCAACAAGAGCTGGATCCTGGATCTCGAGCAGCGGCTCGTGACCTATGTACTGATGGAAGAAGGCTACGATCCCGAATATCCGCGCCTGATCCGCACAGAGCCGTTCTTCGGCGCGATCAAGGTTCCGGGCATGCCGCTTCCGACGATCCGTCATCACCTGTCGAAGAGGCTTGTCGGCCGCCACATTTACTGGCGCTACAACCCCGGCTTCCGCATCCAGCATATTTATCATACTGCGACGACGGTGCGCGCGAATCTCGGACCGGATACCGGCTTTATCGACGAAGACAATCTCTACAAGGATCTTCTGGAGTCCGACGATCCCGAAAAGAGAGAAGAAGGCCGCAAAAAACTCGAGCATTTCAAAGAGTGGCGCAAACTTTACCCCTTCTACGAGGAGCCCTGCTTCCATGTCTGGATCAAGGAAAATATGAATGTGTTCTGCTTTGTCGAGGAGAATGCGAACCGGCTCGATCCGGCGCGTCATTCCGGTGGCGGCGGAATCCTGCTCCTCCAGGAAATCGACCGTATGACGGACGTGGGCCTCTGCTTCAGCGGCGGCGAATACTACATGATCACGGCGCTCGGAGATCTCGTGGACGATCCGGATCCGCTGGATGATGTGCCGTCTCCGTATGACTTCACCGGCTTTACCGCAGTCCCGACCGTGAACCGGGAAATCCCCGAGGAGTAAAACCGGCGGAATGATTCTGTCAGCCTCCGTGCCGCGAGGAGCAGGCGGGAAACGCTGACCTGAAGCTGTCTGCGGTCTGTAAAAACCGTATTGAAGCAGTATGCGATGGCGGTTCCAACTGGAAACGCCATCGCATACTGCCCGATGATTTCAGCGCCTTTAGGCGCTTTCTTTTTTCCGGGTACGCATCAGATTGACACACCCGGACAATCATGTTAAGATACTGATAACAGATGGTAATACCCGAAGAAGTTCGTTACAGAAAAAGGGCTGGGTTCTCCCGGCAGAACAGAAAAAGGAGTATGTATGAGAAAAGTAAGCTTGATCAATGATGGGTGGCTTTTCAGCAAAACCTGTAAAGAAGCACCTGAAACCCTTCCTTCGGGCGAAGGTTGGGAGAGAGTAAATCTTCCGCACACCTGGAATGCTGTAGACGGCATGATCGGAGTGCCTTTTGAGCGCGGCGCCTACTGGTATGTCCGGGATTTCGAGCCGCTGAAGCAGCCCCGGGACGGCGGACGGCTCTATGTCGAAGTCGGCGCGGCAGGTCTTGTCGGCGAAATCTATGTGAACGGACAGTTTGTGACACGTCACGTCGGCGGTTACAGCGCTTTTCGCGCAGATGTGACGGATCTTGTCCGGGACGGGGAAAATACGCTTGCGATCCTTTGCGACAACCGTTACGACGACAAAGTCTATCCGCAGCGTGCAGACTTCACCTTCTACGGCGGACTGTACCGCTATGTCAGCCAGATCAGCGTCCCGGCAAGCCATTTTACGCTGGATGAATTCGGCGGCCCCGGCGTGTATCTTGACACCGAAGAAGTCCCGGGCGGCGCTTTCGTTACGGCGCGCACGAAAGTCTCGGGGCTGAAGCAGGGCCAGAAGATTTCGCTTGGCATCGTGCCTTCGGAATTCGCTTTTATGGACGAGGACCCGCTGACAGAGGTTTACGCGCTCGCGGAGGAAGAAAGCACGCTTCGGGCCTTCATCCCCGATGTGCGGCGCTGGGATCCGGAAACAGACTGGCAGATGTATACGGCGAAACTTCTTCTGGTGGAGCACAATGAGGTGATTGATGAAATCGAAGCCGACTTTGGTGTCCGTGATTTTGAAATCGATCCCGAGCGCGGCTTCATCCTGAACGGGCGGGACTACCCCCTTCGCGGCGTCTGCCGTCATCAGGACCGGCCGTATGAAGGAAGCGCGCTTCCCCTGGATGCGGCCTATGAAGACGCGGCGCTGATTTCGGAGATGGGCGCGAACAGTGTAAGGCTTGCGCATTACCAGCAGGCACAGGAGATGTACGACGCCTGCGATCATGAAGGACTTCTGGTGTGGGCGGAGATTCCGTATTTCGCGCAGTCCTGGGACGATGACGCGCACCGATCAGCGGTCAATGAAATCCGGGAACTGGTCGCGCAGAACTACAACCATCCGTCGATTTTCTGCTGGGGCCTGTCAAATGAAATCCTGATCGGCGGAAATGACAATGAAAAACTGATCCCCTGCCACGAAGACCTGAATCACGCTGTGAAAGAGCTGGATCAGAAGCGCCTGACCGTGATCGCGCATGAATACAATGCGGGCTGGGACCATCCGCTTCATGACGTTTCCGACGCGGAAGGCTGGAATCACTATTTCGGCTGGTACCGGGGCCAGATGCCGGAACTTGCGGAATGGTGCGACAAATACCACAGCCAGTATCCGGCGCGCCGCTTCGCCGTGACCGAGTACGGCTGCGACAGTGTGATCAGTTACCACAGTGACCATCCGGAGAAGCAGGACTATACCGAGGAATACCAGGTACTGGTGCATGAAAACGCATGCGAAACCTGGGCTTCACGGCCTTTCATATGGGGCACCTACGTCTGGAACATGTTTGATTTCGGCAGCAACTTCCGCCGGGAGGGCGGAACGATGGGCCGGAACAACAAAGGCCTTGTCTCCATGGACCGGAAGATCAAGAAGGATTCCTTCTACGTCTACAAAGCCTGGTACGGAAAAGAGCCTTTCGTCCATATCGACGGGCGTCGCTACTTCGCGCGTCCGGGGAAGACCATAACGGTACGTGTCCATTCCAATCTCAGCCCGGTCGCGCTGTATGCGGACGGGAAGCTGATCGCGGAACTTTCCGGCGCGCATACCTTTGTATTTGAGAATGTACCGATCACAGAAGCAGGCACGGTTCTTGTGGCAAAGGCGGAGGAGTATTCGGACACCATTATGGTCAGAAGCGTCCCGGAGATGCTTCCGGAATTCACTTTTGCAGGCTTTAAGGAGACGAAAGACGCGATCAACTGGTTTGAGAGCGTCGAGGAAGTCGCGGGAACGCTCGAGACGAAGCCGGGTTTCTATTCGGTGCATGATTCGATGGCTGTAATCAGGGCGAATGACCAGGCGAAGAAAGCATTGCTCTCCTGTCTCACGGCGATCATGGAACGGGCGCTCCCGGAGCAGATGCTGTTCCAGGGAGATCTCACGCTGTCCGCGGCGGACTTCCTTTCAACCGGATTTATCGGGGAAATTCTCGGTGATCAGAAGGAGTCCACACTTCGGAAGCTTCATGCTGCACTTCTGCAGATTCCGAAAGCATGAACCGGGAGAATGCACATTTCGTAAACCATGGAGGGAGTATGAATCAAAAGTACAAGTCAGAGGAATCCCGGATCGCCCTCGCGCGTGAAATCGCCGGGGAAGCGATGGTACTTCTGAAAAACGAAGACCGGGTACTGCCGCTTCCTTCGGGAAAGTGTGTCGCACTTCTCGGGCGGACGCAGTTACATACCATTATCGGCGGCGGCGGATCGGGCGCGAGCCGCTGCGACAATCCGCTCGGGATTCCGGAAGAACTTCAGAAAGCCGGGCTTCGGCTGTCGGGACCGCTGTATGATTTTTATCAGGAGATCAAAAACGAGGAAGCTTCCACATCGACAGACCCGTTCGGCGGCGGAGACGGAGACAGTTTTTTCAAGAATATCGAAGGCCTTGTCGCAAGCGGGATGATTTATGAACTGTTCGGGCGGTATACGCCTGCGGTACCGGAAGAACTGCCTGAAGAAGCGCTGTTCTCCGCAGCCGCCCTTGAAACCGATACGGCAGTCGTCATCATCGGCCGGCAGACCGGCGGAGAGGAATGCGACCGGCGCGTAGACGACGATTATGAGCTTCAGGAATCAGAAATAGAACTTCTGCGGCTGACCTGTGCTCATTTTCCGAAGGTCGTCGCAGTTCTCAACGTCAACGGGATGATGGACATTCCGGCGCTGGAAAAATTCCCGGAAGTAAAGGCAATTCTCTTCATGGGTACTTCCGGCGAACAGGCTGCGGGGGCGCTTGCGGATATCCTGACAGGAAAGATCAGTCCTTCCGGAAAGCTGAATCAGACGGCGGCGCTGTCGTATGAGGATTATCCGACGGCGAAGCACTTTTCCTCGAATAAGGACAAACCGGAGACGATTCTGCAGTACAAAGACTACGGACTGTCGGCGGAACAGAACGGCAGCATCGGTTTCGACATGAGCCCCGTGACAGTTTATGAAGAAGACATTTATATGGGCTACCGGTATTTTGACAGTTTTGAAAAGCCGGTGGCATATCCCTTCGGCTTTGGGCTCTCGTATGCGGAATTTGTGATCGTGCCGGCAGAGGCTGCGGTTTCCGACGGAGTATTTTCGGCGGATGTCTGCGTGAAAAACCTGTCCGCGGAGTATGCAGGAAAAGAAGCACTCCAGCTCTATGTCCATGCGCCGTTCGGAAAGCTGAAAAAGCCTGAAAAGGAGCTTCAGGCAATTGCGAAGACAAAGTGCATAGCCCCCGGCGGTGAAAGTCTTGTCCAGCTTGAATTCCCGCTTTCGGAGCTTGCTTCCTTCGACGAAGAAACGAAGGAGTATGTAATCGAAGCAGGAGACTATACAGTCCTTGTCGGGAACAGCTCGAAAAACGTCTCGCCCTGCGCGGTGCTGAAAGTATCGGAACCGATTGTGACGAGAAGCGTCACGGCGGATATCGGGATGCTGCCATGCAACAAAGGAAAAGTGAAACTGCTGAAGCCGGAGCAGGAGATTCCGGTCACGGCCGAGGCACTTCAGGACGCCGGAACAGAGATGCCCGGCGGTCTTCCGGTGATTTCCCTCTCTTCTGCAGACGTCGTGACAGACTGGCCGGTTTATCAGGCCTATGACTTCAGCGCAGGGCTGGTTCCGTCAATTCTTCAGGATGTTCTGGACGGAAAAGTTACGATGGAGCAGTTTGTTGCCCAGATGAGTGCGGAAGAACTTGCGGTTCTCTCCTGTGGTTATGGGCCAGGCTTGCCCTTCGGCGGAATTGCGGCAAAAGGCGCGCCTCCGACGATTTATTATGAAGACGGCAGTCCGATCGGCACGACGACACGTCCGGATTTGGGCTTTGGCTACAGCAATCCGGCAATCGAAAAGTACGGAATCCCGACCCGCTCCTACAAGGATGGGCCGGCGTCCGTCGGAAAGACCGCTTGGCCGACCGGCATGATGCTGGCCTGTACCTTCAATCCGGAACTCGCCTACGAATTCGGTTCCGCCTGCGGCGCGGAGGCGGAGGAGCTCGGGATTGATTCCTGGCTTGCACCGGGTATGAATCTTGTCCGGAATCCGATCGAGGGAAGGGCTTTCGAATATTTCGGTGAAGACCCTTTCCTTTCGGGCATCATGGGCACGAAGGTGACACTTGGTGCCATGGAGAACAACGCGGTCACAACCTGCCCGAAGCATTTTGCTCTGAATGAGCAGGAAACCTATCGGAGAGGCAAAACGACCCGGAATATTGACGCCGCAGACTCCGTTGTCAGTGCCCGTGCGGCAAGAGAACTCTATCTCAAGCCTTTTGAAATGGTGCTGACACAGGCAAAACCTACAACACTCATGACTTCCTTCAACAAGCTGAACGGAAGCTTTGCAGGCGGAAACCGTGTGCTCTGTACCGAGATTCTGCGCGGCGAATGGGGCTTTACAGGTGTCGTCGTGACCGACTGGGGCGATATGGACATTGTTGTTGACGGCGCCGACGCAGTCGCGGCAGGAAACGATGTGATCATGCCCGGCGGCCCGCCTGTCATCGCACAGGTCCTTCAGGGCTATGCAGAAGGCCGTGTCAGTCTGAATGAGATGCGCGAAGCCGCCGCTCACCTGATGAATTTTGTGAAGTGAGACAGTTCA
>CADCPV010000120.1 GCA_902803345.1 uncultured Eubacteriales bacterium
CGTCGTCGTGGAGGATCTGATCTCCACCGCGGGATCGTGCCTTGAAGTCGTGGAAGCGCTTCGGGAAGAAGGGGCGGAAGTTCTGGGAATTGCTTCGATTTTTACATACGGTATGGAAAAGGGCCTGAAGCGCCTCGCGGATGCAAATGTGAAAAACGTCTCCCTGACGAATTTCGATGTCATTGCGAAAGCCGCGGCGGAAGAGGGCTACATTAAACCGGAGGATGTGGAGCGGCTGATCCGTTTCCGGAACAATCCTTCGGATGAAAGCTGGATCGGAGGCCAGATATGAGATCACTTCTCGATATCCGGGATCTGAGCATCGATGAGCTGCAGGAACTGATCGAAACTGCGCAGGATATTATTGCGGATCCGGATAAATATACGGAGGTCTGCCGCCATAAAAAGTTAGCGACACTCTTTTTCGAGCCGTCGACAAGGACGCGGCTGAGTTTTGAAGCCGCGATGTATGAGCTCGGCGGAAATGTGCTCTCCGTATCGAGTGCGGATTCCAGTTCCGCGGCAAAGGGCGAAAGCGTAGCGGATACAGCGAAAACCGTGAGCTGCTATGCGGACATCATTGCGATGCGTCATCCCAAGGAAGGCGCGGCCTATGTCGCGGCGCAGAATGCCTCCATCCCGGTGATCAATGCCGGCGACGGCGGACATCTGCACCCGACGCAGACGCTTGCGGACCTTCTGACGATCTGGCGGGAAAAGGGCCGCTTTTCGGGCCTCACGATCGGTCTCTGCGGAGACCTCAAATTCGGACGGACGGTGCATTCGCTGATCGCAGCGATGAGCCGCTATCCGGGAAACCGTTTCGTACTGATTTCACCGGAAGAGCTGAAAGTTCCGAGCTATGTCAAAACCGTATTGAAGGAGAATGCGATTCCCTATGAGCAGACCGGAGACCTGATGAAGGTGATCGGTGATCTCGATATCCTGTATATGACGCGGGTCCAGCGAGAGCGTTTCTTCAACGAAGAGGATTACCTGCGGCTGAAGGACAGCTACATTCTGACGCCGGACAAGATGCGCTTTGCGCGCGCAGATCTTTCCGTGATGCATCCTCTGCCGCGTGTCAATGAAATCAGCGTCGCGATTGACGATGATCCGCGGGCCTGCTATTTTAAACAGGTCAAAAACGGCAAATACATGCGGATGGCGCTGATTCTAAAGCTTTTATACGAAGCGGGAACGCTCGAAAGCCTCCCGGAAAGGAGCAGGGCATGAACGTTGACTCTATCCAGAACGGCATTGTGATTGATCATCTTCGTGCCGGTTCCGCATTGAAGCTGTATGAACTTCTGGGACTTTCCGATCCGGATCTCACCGTCGCGATTATGAAAAACGTGACAAGCCAAAAGCTCGGCCGAAAGGACATCATCAAGATCGACGGCATTACCGATGTCAATCTGGACGTCATCGGCTATGTCGATCCGGAGGCAACGGTGAACATTATCCGGGACGGTGAACTGATTGAGAAGAAAAGTATTCCGGCGCCGGAGCGGCTTGTGAATGTACTCCGCTGCAAAAATCCCCGCTGTATTTCCACAACGGAACAGGAACTGCCGCAGATTTTTGCGCTTTCCGACCGGGAAAGACGCATTTACCGCTGCCTGTACTGCGAAACCCGTTTCAGTTCATAAAAAAGCGCTGATTTGGGGTCTTCTCATTTTGCACGTATTCTGTTATAATTATGATAAACAGATGTCTTGTCCGGTGAGCCGGGCATTTCATCCCTGTTCCAACATCTGAGGTTTGCTTATGATTTACGATTCCGCCGTCATCGGCACCGGGCCTGCGGGACTTTCCGCAGCACTGAACCTGAAAATCCACGACAAAAACTTTCTCTGGTTCGGATCGAAATCGCTCAGCGAGAAGATCCGGAAAGCGGAGCAGATCCTGAACTATCCGGGTTTTTATGCGGCTTCCGGAGAGGATCTTCAGAAAGCCTTCCTTGACCAGGCAGAGAAGATGGGCCTTGAGATCAACGAATCCATGATCAATGAGATCGTACCCTTCGGCGATCACTTTGCGCTGATGGCAGGAGCGGACTTTTTCGAGGCAAAAACGGTGATTCTCGCGACCGGCGTTTCCGTCAAAGCCACCCTTAAAAATGAGGCGGAATACCTCGGCCGCGGCGTCAGTTACTGTGCGACATGCGACGGCTCTCTGTACCGCGGGAAGAAGATTGCGGTTCTCTGCAATAATGCGCGATTCGAACATGAGGTGCGTTATCTTGCGGACCTTGCGGCGGAAGTCCTGTATTTTCCCCAGTATGCGGGAATCGGAGAGCTTCCCGAAAACGTGACGGTCCTGAAGGAAAGAATCCTCGGGATCGAAGGCGGAATGAAGGTAAATGCACTGGATCTCTTCTCCGGGCGTATCGAAATCGACGGCATCTTTATCCTTCGGGACAGCATCAGCCTGAAAAGCCTGCTGAAAGGACTTGAAACGAAAGACAATCATATCCTTGTCAACCGCCGGATGGAAACCAATATCCCAGGGGTTTATGCGGCAGGAGACTGTACCGGACGGCCGTATCAGTATACAAAAGCAGCAGGAGAGGGCAACGTCGCCGCGCACAGCGCACTGGAATATCTGGATTCTGTTCCGGATAACGGGTGAAGCAATTGAGTGAAATTACGGTATCTAAAGCAATAATCAAAAGGCTTCCGCGGTATTACCGTTATCTCGAGGAGCTTCGGAACGAGGGTGTCGAGCGGATTTCTTCGGGAGAGCTGTCGGAACGCATGAAGGTGACGGCTTCGCAGATCCGCCAGGACCTGAATCATTTCGGCGGTTTCGGGCAGCAGGGCTACGGCTATAAGGTCGACTATCTGTACCAGGAGATCGGGAAGATCCTCGGGCTGGACCGGATCAAGCGCCTGATCCTGATCGGCGCGGGACACCTCGGAACCGCACTCGCAAACTACACGAATTACCGGAACCGCGGTTTCTTTATCGAGGCGATTTTTGACCGGGATCCGGAAAAAATCGGAACGCTTGTCCATGAAATCCCGGTGTATTCCATCGATGAACTGGAGCAGTATCTTTCAAAAAACAAAGTGGATATCGCGGCCATCACAATTCCCAAGGAAGAGGCGGTAAAGGTTGCGAAGCGCCTGACGGATGCGGGCATCCGGGCAATCTGGAATTTTGCACACACGGATCTTGCGGTCCCGGATACGGTTGCAGTCGAAAATGTACATCTTTCGGAAAGCCTGATGAGCCTCTCGTATAAGTTGAAGAATATGTAAACAGATGAGGATTCTACTATGTTTCTGATTATTGTCGCCCTGGTCGGCGGCCTCGGCATGTTTATCTACGGCATGAACCTGATGAGCCGCGGAATTGAACGCGTCGCCGGCAACAAACTGCGTGACATACTGAAAAAATTCACGCGAAACCGCTTTTTCGGACTCGTGGTCGGCACTTTTTTCACCGCGCTGATTCAGTCCTCAAGCGCCGCGACGGTTATGGTCGTCAGCTTTGTCAACTCCGGGCTGATGACGCTCACCGAAGCTTCCGGCGTCATTATGGGCGCGAACATCGGTACCACGGTTACGGCGATGCTGGTTGCTTTCCGGCTTGGTGCAGTCGCACCGATTTTCGTGTTCCTCGGTGCGATCATGTCCTATTATGTAAAAAGACCGATGATCCGAAAGAGCGGCGACATCGTGCTCGGCTTCGGTATTCTGTTCCTGGGCATCAGCGCGATGTCGGAATCGATGTCCTCGCTGAAGGAGGTTCCGGCCGTCGCCAATGTCCTTTCCGGTTTCACGAATCCTTTTATCGGCCTTCTTTTAGGCCTTGTGATCACGTCGGTGGTGCAGAGTTCTTCGGTGACGGTTTCGATCCTTGTCGTCATGGCATCCCAGGGTCTCGTCGACCTGAATATCTGCCTGTACGTCATTCTCGGCTGTAATATCGGCGCCTGCACCTCGGCACTTCTTTCCGGCCTGAACGGCTCCAAGAATGCGAAGCGCGCTTCCCTGATCCATTTCCTGTTCAATGTTTTCGGATCAATCATTCTGTTCGTCCTTCTGACCTTCTTCGGTCCGCAGATAGAAAATGTGATCATGTTTATCGCGGGCGGCAATTCCGACGCCGGATCACTTGGACGCAACATCGCATTTGCCCACTTCCTGTTCAAGATTTTCATGGTGATTCTGTTCTATCCGTTCATGAACCTCCTGATTAAGCTGACCTATGTCCTGGTGCCGGGCGACGACGAAGAGGAGAACGAGGGCCAGCTTGTCACGCGCTTTATTTCAAATGCCTTCCCGAATCCCGCGATTGCAGTCTACCTTGCGGTCCAGGAAATCTACCGGATGGCGCACATGGCTAAGGATAACCTGAACCTCGCAATGAACTGCCTTTATACGGTTGATGCAGAGAAAGTCCGGAGCGTTGAAGATACGGAACTCTATATCGACTTCCTCAACATCAAGATCAGCGACTACCTCGTCAAGATCAACCAGAACACCCTGCCCCTTGCAGATGCGAGCCGCATTTCCGGCTATTTCCACGTCGTCAGCGATATTGAGCGCATCGGTGACTACGCCGACAATATCCGCGAGTACACGATCCAGATGGCTGAGAACAACGTTTCTTTCTCCGACGACAGTATTGCGGAACTGAAGGAGATGATGGAAAAAGTCAACCTGATGATTGACGAGGCACTCGAGATGTTCGGCGAAAAGGAAAATGACATCCACATGGAGGAGATCCGCCGCCTCGAAGATGAAGTGGACCAGATGGAGCAGCAGCTTCAGCAATCCCACATCGACCGCCTGAATCGCGGCCTCTGCACCGCGGAAGCCGGCATTTACTTCTCCGACACCGTCTCGGCCCTCGAGCGGATCGCTGACCACGCCATCAACGTGGCATTCGCGGTTTCCGACTCCGCCGCCAACGAAAAGCTTGCCCGCTTCGGCCAGATCCAGCTGAAGTAAACCTCCGCAGCCCCGCGACACAG
>CADCPV010000121.1 GCA_902803345.1 uncultured Eubacteriales bacterium
CCGGCCCTCATATCAAGCCGGATGATCTTGGGGATTCCAAGCGTCAGAAAGACTTTTGGCACCGCCTCATACATTTTCATTCTGTCGCCAAGAGAGTCTTTTTGTTTTTTCATAGTTTCGTATCTCCTGCTGTGCTGCATGAACTGTCAACTGATTCTACACATATGATAATGATTTCGGAAGCGGGAGGTCAATCAACCGATGGTATAAAATCTGAAATTTCCCGCGACCCGGGTTCTGAAAACAGTTCTGAACAGAAGCGGTCCCAATCAGCACCGGCAGGGCGCTCTTTTTGTGTAAGGGGTATCAATATATGTTAGAATGAATCAACAAAGCGAAACGGCAGGGTACTGCCTTCACAGAATGCGGCGCAGCGCCGCGTCGGAGATGCATGTCTGTGCCATCATATTGGATCGTGATAATTATTTCATTGTAGTCTGAGGCCCACAGAGAAAACAGCGAATGGTTATGCTTAGGGAAGACAGCAGGAGCCTCCATGTAATATTCACCGGTGGATGTAAAGGAGCGGACTGTTATGAAGAAAAAAGTGATCACATTGCTGCTGAGTCTTGTATTGGTATCAGGCAGTCCGGGCAGTATCCGGAGCCTGGCTGCGGAGACAGGGCAGCAGAGAGCAGAGCCTGTATCGGAAGCGGAAACATTGGAACAGGAGGATGATCCTGTCCGGGAGGAAGAGACCGCCCGGGAATCAGATCCTGAAAATACGGATGCGGACGCCCAAAAAGATAATCCTGTTCAGGACCGCGCGGATGAGCCCGCAGAAAACGGGGAGGCTGTGGAGCAGAGTCCGGAAACGGAAGGACCTTCTGTAGAAGAAGAAAAAGCGCCCGGTCCGGAAGAGGAGGAAGCGGATATTTCAGAAGAAGCGGCAGCAGAAGTTATGGAAACGGAAGAGGCCGGGATATCGGACGAAAGCAATGACGCAGGGGCGGATTCCGCTGATTCCGGCAGCTGCGGGGAGGACGCTGTGTGGACCCTGGCGGATACCGGGACTCTGACGATCAGCGGCAGCGGTACGATGGATGATTTTTCGGGATCCGCCAGTCCCTGGTTCGCCCAAAGAGCAAAGATAAGGAAAGTCATCGTAGAGGATGGAATTACCGATGTAGGAGATTACGCTTTCTATTCTCTTGATCAGCTGACAGAGGTGTCTTTGTCCGATTCCGTAACCGGTATCGGACAGGGCGTATTTGATGGGTGCGGCTGTCTGACCGGCATCACAATTCCGGAGAGTGTGACGAGTATCGGAAAGGCCGCTTTCTGGAAATGCGGCAGCCTGAAGAACGTAACGATTCCGGAGGGCGTTACGGCTATTGCATGGGGAACATTTTCAGGATGCAGCAGTCTGACCGACGTCACAATACCGGACAGTGTAACAGAAATCGGGGAGAGCGCCTTTGAAGGATGCAGCAGCCTGAAAAGTATAAAGATTCCGAACGGCGTAGCAAGTATAAAAAAGAGTACATTTTATAAGTGCAGCAGCCTGAAAAGCATAACAGTTCCGGATAACGCAGCGGTCATTGAGGCGAGCGCCTTTGAAGGATGCAGCAGTCTGACCAGTGTCACATTCCCCAGGTGGTTAATGAGTATCCGGGACCGCGCGTTTTGGAACTGCGGCAGTCTGGAGAGTATCATGGTTCCCGCCGGCGTAAATGAGATCGGAGAGGACGCGTTTCCGAGGAATTCGGAAAGACCGGTCATGATTATCGTTAACAGCCCCTATGCAATCAAATATTGCAAAGCAAATAACTATGAGTATTTTGATCCGGCTGCTCCTTCGATCACAAGGCTTTCCGGGCAGAATGGTTCAGACATCTGGGTCAAAATAGAAAAAAGGGATGACGCGGCCGGATATCATATCAAATATGCTGATAACAGCAAAATGACAAATGCCAAAGAGATATTCCTGAACGGAAAAGACAATTCGTCGATAGCGGTCTCAGGGCTTACGAATGGGAAAACATATTATGTCCAGGCCCAGATCTATAAGAAAACACGGACTGCCGCGTACTGGTCCAAATGGTGTTCTGTGCAGAGCGTAAAAGTGGAACAGACGCCATATCCTACGAATATATCCAAATTGTCAACTTATATCGGCAGTCATATAAAAGTCGACTGGCCCAGGACTGCCGGCGCTTCAGGGTATCATATCAAGTACGCGGATAACAGCAGTATGACGGGCGCGAAAGAGGTGATGGTAAAAGGCAACAGTACTTTTACAAAAACGCTGACCGGCCTGAAGAACGGAAAGACTTATTACATAAAGATCCAGACATACAGAACTGTCTCCGGGAAAACCTTCTGGTCTTCCTGGAGTCAGGCAAAATCCATCAGGGTGGACCAGATCCCATACGGATCATCAATCAATAAACTGACCAATCCGTCAAGCCGGTCCATGAAGATTATCTGGGACAAGGCACCCAGCGCTGCGGGCTACCACATCCAGTATGCTGCTGACAGCAGTATGAAGGGAGCGAAAGATATCACGATTGGCAATAAGGAAACGCTTTCAAAGACGGTTACCGGACTTACGAAAGGGAAAACATATTATGTCAGAATCCAGACATTCCGGAAGGTGTCCGGTAAAACTTACTGGTCCTCCTGGAGCAAGGCAAAGAAGCTGACAATAACGAAATAAAAAACCGCGTTGCGGCGGGATGTTTTTGTATGCGCTGAGCCGGTCGAGAAGCTGTCATGGCTGACCGCAGAATAAAGTGAACCAGAGGAAGAGGTCAGGCCTCTTCCCCTGGTTCATTCATTTGTCCCCGCGCCATGGGCGCGCTCTGACGGGTAAAAGACCCGGGAATTGAACCGGGAGTCTGACTTCCTGGTTCAGCCGGGAGCCGGGTTCATTCAGAACAACTGTCCCGGCAGCTTCAGCTTTACTTTCTGCGGGAACGCCCTGTCGAATTCCTCGACGTCCTTGTCATCCACATAGTAACCCTGCGGCGTCTGATAGACGCCGGTTATGCCATCCAGATATCCGGGGATCAGTTCCCTGCAGAGAAAGAATGAAGAATCCGCGTCC
>CADCPV010000122.1 GCA_902803345.1 uncultured Eubacteriales bacterium
CAGGAGGCATCGGACCGATATGTTTCCTGGGCGATTGATCAGGGCGTTAATTATTTTGATGTTGCGCCTTCTTATGGAAATGCGCAGATGCAGCTCGGAAATTCCCTGATTCCGTACAGGGACCGGATTCACCTTGCATGCAAGACGATTGAGACGGATCTGGAGCCGGAATTCGGCCTCGCTGCGATGAAATACGCACTGTCTCTCGGCGTGGATACGCTGATTCCGCCGGGGAATTTCAAGAGCTTCTCCTTTGCCGTGAATCACATCGAGGAATGCCTCGCGAATCCGAAACCGGACATGGCTCTGCTTGGCGAAAAACTCAAAACAGTGCGCGGGATGGAGTTTTTCTGAGAAAGCATTCTGCAGCGGAACCCTGACACGCTTTGCAGCAGGGAATAAAAACATGTATAACATCACAGGGAGGCCACTATGACACTGGAAAAGATATTTAATGAGTTTATCCGAATCAGCCCGGAGCTCGGACTGAAGTATGAGAGTCTGGCCGTCGCAGACGGTGAAAAGGTGCTTCTCGAGCATCATTTTACAATGGACAAGCCCCGGAACATTTATTCGCACACGAAAAGCTACATGGTCACTGCAGTGGGAATGGCCATTTCAGACGGCCTGCTTTCACTGGACACATATCTTGCGGAGCTGTTTCCGGAAAAAGTTCCGGAGAACCCCGACGGGAAGCTGTTCGACATTACACTTCGGGACCTTCTCACGATGCAGAGCGGTTTCGGGGACGGCTTCCTTATGGGGGCGCAGCGAAGAGCAGGTGTCGGTTTCCCGGACTATGTGAAATACATGTTTTCGCTTCCAGTTCCGGAAACGCCGGGCACGCGTTTTCAGTACTCCACGGCAGACAGCATTTTAGCAGGTCGCATGGTGGAGAAAGTGACGGGAAAGTTTCTCGGGGAATACCTTTATGAGCGGCTGTTCACAAAACTGGATATGGGCTTTCCGCAGTGGGAAACCTGTCCGCAAGGCCATCCGATCGGGGGAGGCGGAATGTTTTTGGATCTGAAAAACATGCTGAAACTGGGACAGCTGTACCTCAACGAAGGAAAGTGGAAAGGCGTGCAGCTTCTGGACCCGGACTGGGTCAGCGCCTGCGGCAGCAAACAGGTGGATACTCCGGAAAACGGCAGCGTATGGCAGTGCGGCTACGGCTACCAGTTCTGGCTCTGTCCCTATGAAAAATCCTATCGCGCGGACGGCGCCTATGGTCAGATCACGGCGGTGCTTCCGACAAAAGGCCTTGTAATCGCGATACAGTCTCCGGAGGACAGCAATTTCTATGATGCGGTGATCCCGGCACTTCATAAGTACCTGTTCATTCCCGTTATGGATCTTTGAGGCTTGCGGGCATCATAATGCGCCGCAATGATCACACCCATTATGGTACGGTTCAGCAGCCCGAGTGAAGAATTCGGAATGGAAAAACATACGGAAAAGATTGAATTTGTGGAATGCATGAAAAACAGACTTGACACAGCGCTTATAATCAACGCCTCACATTGCGACCATTCCGGCCGGCTTTCGATCCCGGCCTGTGCGGAACTGTTTCTCGATGCCGCGTCCCTTCACGCCGAGCAAATCGATGTCGGCACAAGGAAAATGATGGAGCAGAATCTCTTCTGGATTGCCTCGAGGATCAAGGTGGAACTTCTGGAGCGGCCGGAAATGATGACGGAAGCAGTACTTTCCACCTGGCCGATGCCGCCGGAACGGGTCCGCTGTGACCGGGAATACAGCATTTCTGCGGGTTCCGAACTGATTGCCCGCGGCAAAACCGAATGGGCGGTCCTGAACATGAAAACGAAGCGGATTGTGCCGCCTGCGTCTGTTTTCCCGGAAGGAATCTGTTACACGGAACCGGACATTTTCCCGGAGCCTTTCCGCCGTTTTGGCAGAGATTTTGACGGCGCGACTGTACTTGGAACACACCGGATTGTCTCAACCGATTTGGACCTTGGCGGGCATATGAACCATGTGGCTTATATCAGAGCTCTGTTTGCCTGCTTCGCTTCAAAAGAACTGGATGAGCGTTCGTTTCATTTTCTTGAAGCCCAGTATGCGGCACAGAGTTATGAAGGAGAAACCATAACATTCCTCTCAAAGGAAGAAGATGGGACGATCCTGACGGAAGCGCTGAACGAAGACGGAAAGATCGTCTTTTTCGCCGGACTGAAATGAGAGAAGATGGAAACCAACAATTAATTGGAGGGATGAAGAATGTTTCGAATTGGTATAATCGGCGCGGCGAAAATCGCGCATAAGTTTGTTAAATCGGCGGCACGGGTTCAGGACGCCGGAATCGTGGCTGTCGCGTCAAAATCAGCCGAACGGGCAGCGGCTTTTGCGGCAGAAGAAAACATTCCTGCTTCCTACGGCTCCTATGAGGAAATGCTGGAACGCGAATCACCGGATGCCGTGTATATCGCGACCACGATGAATTTCCACTATGAGAATACGATGTTAGCGCTGAAGCACAGGATCCCGGTTCTGTGTGAGAAGGCGCTGACAGATACGGCGCAAAACGCACGGGAAATGTTCCGCTATGCCGAAGAACAGCAGACTTTCCTGATGGAAGGAATCTGGACGCTTTTTACTCCGAAAACGCAGAAAGTCCGGGAATGGATTCTTCAGGGGCGGATCGGAAAAGCCAACCTGATTCAGGCAAATATCGGTTTTTCGGCGGAGAAGGATCCCAAAAACCGCTACTTCAGCCATGAACTCGGCGGCGGTGCCATGCTGGATCTCGGCGCCTATATGATTGCTGTTCCTCCGTATATGGTGAATCAGAAAATCGTGGACTACAGCGGATGGACAGTCAGGGGATTCAATGGAATTGATGAAAAGATCTTCCTCAACATGCACCTTGAGAACGCGGTGTACAATGCAATCGGGTCTCTGGGGTCGGCGCTTCCGGAGTCGGCAGTAATTGCAGGAGACAGGGGATATATCCGGCTTCCCAGATTCCATATAGGTCATCAGGCTTTTCTCTATGACGCACAGGGCAATCTCGTTGAGGAATTCAATGATACCGAGAGTGTCGGTTTCGAGTATGAGATCGAAGAGATGATTCGCTGTGTCCGGGCGGGTAAAAAGAGAAGTGATATCGCCAGTCCTGAGCTTTCGGTCCTGTGCGCTGAGATCTCTGACTGGTTCAGAGGGCAATAACGAAAGTATGCGGGGACAGCGCCGCCAACAA
>CADCPV010000123.1 GCA_902803345.1 uncultured Eubacteriales bacterium
CCGATAAAAAAGACCGCGCCGCCGATGAAAAAGACCGATACTTTTTCATGCAGGACATGGCGAAGACTCAGAAGGACGTCCCCGATCGCGCCGAGAATCAGTCCGGTGAGGACAAGTGTGATAAAGTGATCCGGCGCCGCATTCCGTGCGGAATAGAAGCCGACAGCAACGAAGACCAGGCTCGAAAGCGTCTTCATGACAAGCGCAGCTTTGAAGCTGCGCTTTTTGTCGAATATAAGAAGAATGGTTGGAAAAATGATTTCAAGCAGGATCAGTGCTGCATAAATCATAACCTGCCTCCAAAAAAGATCAGATCTCGAATTCCGCGCACACCGGATAGTGGTCGGACGGATATTTCCCTTCCGGACGGTCTGTCAGCACCGAAAAGGAAAGGACTTCTTCAACGTTCCGCACAAAAATATAGTCAATCGTCTCTCTGCATTCCCGGCCCCGGTGCGGCTCACCGAAGTTGTGGAACGTACATTCATCGGTCGTGATTTCGGCGATCTTCCGGGCATCCGAGAAACCGCTTTCTGTGACGGCCATATAGGGCTCGGAATAGGGAAAAACATTGAAATCCCCGGAAAGGATCGTCGGAACATCCTTGAACTTTTTCGCCTGGGAAGCGCAGAGCCGCGCACCTTCAAACTGCGCCGTCTCGCCGACGTGATCGAGGTGGGTGTTGAAATGCGCAAGCTTCTTTCCGCTGTCCCGATCCAGCAATAATGCATAGCTGCAGATCCTCGGGAGCGCCGCGTCCCAGCCCTTGCTCGGGAAACCTGGCGTCTCGGAGAGCCAGAAATTGCCCTGCTCCAGAAGCTCGAAGCGGTCCTTAAGATAGAAGACCGGGGAATACTCGCCGAGCGTTTTGCCGTCATCCCTTCCGACGCCGACATAGGCGTATTCCGGGAGCGCTTCCGCAAGATACTTCATCCAGCGGGAATGCGCTTCCTGCACGCCGAAGGTGTCCGGACCGAAGGACCGGATCAGGTCCGAAACCATTTCTTTTCGCTTTGTCCAGTAGCGCCGCGGCGGATCGCCCGCGCAGAGGACGTTGAAGCTCATCGTTTTCATTATCTTTCCTCACGGAAATAGGGGAGGCCGAGGCCTTCCGGCGGCTGGTTTTCACGCTTTTTCTTAATGCTGGAAATAATCAGGACGATCAGCGTGACCACATAGGGGATCATCTTGTAGAGTTCCTTCATCGACAGATTCATACCGGTCGGAATGTAGAGATAGAGAATGTACAGACCGCCGAACAGAATCGAGGCGAAAACCGAGAGATTCGGCCGCCAGACCGTGAAGATGACGAGCGCGATCGCGAGCCACCCTCTGTCGCCGAACGCGTCATTGGACCAGACGCCGTTCGCGTAGTCCATGACGTAGTAGAGACCGCCGAGACCTGCGATTATCGAGCCGAGACCGGTCGCAAGGTATTTGTAACGGTTGACATTGATGCCCGCAGCATCCGCAGTCGCGGGGTTCTCGCCGACTGCCCGGAGGTTCAGGCCGATTCGGGTCTTGCGGATCACCCAGGCTGCGAAGAAAGCTGCAATAACCGCCAGATACGCAAGAAAGCTGTAGGAGAGGAAAATATCCCCGAACCAGCCGAGTTTATCGGCAAAAGGCAGTTTTTTGCTGAAATACTGGGTTGTCGTCGTAAGCGCGATCGAGGGCACTTCGGAGCCGGTGAGCTTGATCAGCGAACCGCCGAAGAAGTTGCCGAAGCCGATGCCGAAGGTTGTCAGCGCAAGGCCTGCGACGTTCTGGTTCGCGCGGAAAGTGATCGTCAGCACCGAGTAAATCAGGCCCATGAGAAGCGATCCGAGAATGCAGGACATGAGCGGAATAAAGATCACAAGGAAGCCATTGACCGGAGCACCCGCCCGAAGCTGCTGCTCATAGAGGAAAGCGCCAATAACGCCTGAGATTCCGCCGACATACATAATGCCGGGAATTCCGAGGTTCAGATGGCCGGCTTTTTCCGTAATCGTCTCGCCGGTGGAACCGAAGAGAAGCGGAATGCCCTGCGCAACCGCACGCGGGAAGAAGGTCAGCAGGAAAGTAAAGAAAAGCGGGACCAGTTTTACAATCGTTGCGATCAGCTGTCCGAAAAACTCACTCATTTGCGGCCTCCTTTCCGGCTTCCGCGCTGATACCGGCGGTAATCCGCGCCGCCTTTCTGCGGGTAATCAGCTCGTAATTGATGAAGAATTCACAGGCGATGACAAAGAAGAGAATGATTCCGGTAATGATGTCCGCAAACGAAGCGTTCAGGCCGAAATTACTGGAAATTTCGCTTGCGCCGCGCTCCATGAAGACAATCAGGAAACTCGTCAGAACCATCGCAAAGGGATTGAATTTTGCGAGCCAGGAAACCATGACGGCGGTAAATCCTCGGCCGCCCGCGATCGAAGTCGTAATCGTGTGGTTCGTGCCGGAAACAAGCAGGAACCCTGCGACGCCGCACAAAGCGCCGGAGAGGAGCATCGTACGGATGATGACCTTTCCGACTTTGATGCCGACATAGCGCGCCGTCCGTTCGGATTCGCCGACGACGGAGATTTCGTAACCGTGCTTTGAATAGCGCATGTAAACGAAGATCAGAACCGTGAGCACTGCAACGATCAGGATATTCAGGAAATACCGGCTGCCGAAGACCATCGGAAGCCATCCGGCCTCCGAAGACTGGTTGATAATGCCGATCTGGCCCGCACCCTTCGGCACTTCGAAAACGATAATGAAGTAGGCAACGAGCTGGGTTGCGACGTAGTTCATCATCAGCGTGAAGAGCGTCTCATTGGTGTTCCATTTGGCCTTGAAAATCGCCGGAATCAGGCCCCAGATCGCGCCGCACAGGACGCTGATCAGGAAAAGCAGCGGGATCAGGAGCGCATTCGGAAGCTTGTCGCCGAGAAGGATCATCGTCAGCGCACAGCCGAGAGCTCCCATCAGGACCTGGCCTTCGCCGCCGATATTCCAGAAACGCATCCGGTAGGCAGGTGTCACCGCGATCGAAATGCACAGAAGGATTGCGATATTCTGCAAAAGCACCCAGAATTTCCGAACCGTTCCGAAAGATCCCTTGAAAATCGATGCGTAGACTGCAAAGGGATTGAGCCCGGTCACAATCGTTGTGAGAATCGCGTCGATAATGAGCGCTGCCAAAATAGCGATGCCGCGGATTGCCCAGGCCCGGTACCAGGGCAGGGATTTCCGCTTTGCAATATGGAAAAGAGGGACATGCTTATGATTCATGTGCGTTTCCTCCTTCTGATTCACCCGTGTTTTCTGACTCTTCAGCCTCTATTTCGATGAAGTTGTCGTTTTCTTCCGAAGTTTCATCTGCCTGATCTGCAGTTTTCTCAGTTTCGGCCTTTCCGCCGCCGACTCTCGTCATCAGAAGGCCGACTTCCTTTTTGTCTGCGCCTTCTCCGGGAAGGATACCGCTGACTTTGCCGTCGCACAGAACGAGGATCCGGTCGGAGAGCTCCAACAGCACATCCAGGTCTTCGCCGACATAGATCACGGCGACGCCGGCTTCCTTCTGCCGGTTAATGAGGTCGTAAATCGTATAGGATGAATTGATATCCAGTCCGCGCACCGCGTAAGCCGTGAGAAGCACGGTCGGCGCGGAACTGATTTCGCGGCCGACGAGGACCTTCTGCACGTTTCCGCCGGAGAGACGGCGGACCGGGGTTTCGAGGTTCGGGGTATTGACTGAGAGTTCGTCGACGACATTTGCCGCAAGATCATGCGGACTCTTCTGGTCGAGGAAGAATGAATTTCCCCTGCGGTAGGAGCGGAGCATCATGTTGTCTGTGATGTCCATC
>CADCPV010000124.1 GCA_902803345.1 uncultured Eubacteriales bacterium
ATGAAATGCGCTATCAGGCAATCGTTGACGCCTACGGCGAAGAGGCAGCGCCTGCGATCCGGACGGCTTTCGAGAAGGCCTATCCCGAGTTCAATATCTACTATGCTTCCCTCGCGGACTGCATGGTGCGCCGCCCCACAAAGAAGTTCTGTATGCTGAGAAGAGACTCCGGCGCGAAAACCACCTACAACTTCCTCTTCGCGCATGAAACCATGTACAAGGGAGGACTGCTCTCGACTCATGCAGATGAACTCAGCTTCGTTTTCCACAACGTCGAGTACAACCCCTCGCAGTACGCGGAAGGCCGGGAACTCCTCCTGCAGGAGCAGTTCTTCAACGCCTGGATGCAGTTTGCCCGCACCGGAAACCCGAACCACCCCGGCATTCCCGAGTGGAAACCGCTTCTCCCGGGCGAGAACAACTGCTATGTCTTCAGCAAAGCCCTCTCCTGCCGCGTCGATCACGACGACGAACTGATGGAGCTTCTTGCGAAGTACAGCAAATATGCGACGATGTTCTTCCACCGCAAGAAGCTGTCGGATCAGCAGAAATGATACTCTCTGAAAAAAGGCACCCGGGGATCTTCCTCTCCGGGTGCCTTTTTCTGCAGATCAGGTTTTCCATCAGATCTGTGCTGTCTGTTTGTTCAAGAGCAAAAACAGCGCCGTCGCCAGGAATCCTCCCGCACAGATAAACAGAAGGGGCGCACTGCCCACATACTGCAAAACGGCGCCGGCGATAGCGGATGCGATCGGGATGAGTCCCTGGGAGAAAATGCTCAAGATGCTGTTGACCTTGCTCAGCTTATCCCGGTCGATCACGCGCATCAGCACGGTACTGAAGGGGATGTTGACAAATGGCAGGACGAAACCGATGATAAATACACCGACTGCAAACACCCAGAGGAAGGCGTTCAGTGAAAGGCCGCGTGCCACAAGGATCCAGTAGAGAAAAGCGACCGCGATAATCAGGATGGAGAATGCAAAAAGCCAGCCCGCGGTTCTCCGGCCGCATTTTTCCCGCTGGGGACGCGCGCCGATCAGGATAGAGGAAATCAGCGAACTCAGCCCGAACAGCACGCAGAACAGGGAATACCACAGCTCCGGCGTCAGAAAGCGCTGGAACAGGTACGAAGGGGCCTGCGCGATATCCGTTTTGACGAAAAAGGGAATGAAATTCCCGGAAACCGGCGCGAAGAAGAAATTGATGAACAGGATCGCCGCCATCATGGTCATGATCGCCTTCTGGCTCCGAAGGTAGCGCACGCCCTCTCCCAGATCCGAGAGTGCCACCGAGAGTGTCAGACGCTCCTCCGGAACACGGTGCTCGTAACGGATGAACATTTCCGAAACACCCGAGAATATATAACAAAGTCCGACAATCAGAAACAGCGGCACGACCGGAATCGCTGCATACAGGATACCCGCGAGCACGACGCCGAAGATGCTCTGCACCGCGCCGCGTGCCGAAAAATAGGCGTTTGCCTGCTGAAGCTGCACTTCTTCCACAATATGCGGAAGAAGCGCGCCGGAAGCCGGTTCAAAGACGCCGCTGACTGCGCTTCCCAGTACCCCAAACACAAACAGAATCACGATGTGCGCCTGGTTCCACCTGAAAAGCAGCATCAGAAGTGTCGTAAGAAGAATCAGTCCGCCCTTCAGATAATCACAGACCGCCATGATCCTGCCCTTATTGAAGCGGTCCCCGAGAACCCCGCCTAAAAGCGTAAACACAAGCTGTACGGTTCCGCAGACAAACAGGTACAGTCCCTGCAGAAAAGCGTTGTTGCTGCTGATTTCAAGAATGTAGAAGCTTACGGCAAAGCTGTAGAGGAGCGCGCCGAGACCCGACACCAAAGCGCCGAAAAAAGTCAGCCGGTAGTTCCGGACAGAAAATACATTCTTTTTCTTTTCTCCGTTCTCAGACATTTTCACACTCCTCCTTCCACATCATAAGAAGCGCCTCGTCCTGAAGAAGCCGGATCACCCGCTCAATGCTCTCGGCAGCCGTCGTGCCGAGGCTGTCATGAATATGAACCGTCTCGGGAATCGAGGCGAAGCGCAGTGTCCCGATCCCGTAATCCGGCGCCGCATCGAAAAGCTGCGCCAGCCGGCAGGCTTCCCGGACAGTTTCCCGTGCATCCCGGTCGTTCCCAGCCATCAGTTTCGTGTGCGACAGCAGAATGAATGCTGCTGCGTGCAGTTTATTGAGGAAACTGACCGTCTGGTCTTTGCGGATTTCGGAAAAGAAACGAAGCCCGAAATTCAGGACCCCCTCAGCTGATTGGTAATCTTTTCGGGAGCAGAACACAAACGATAGTCCGAACATCGCGTCGGCAAGCGTCAGGATACCCTGAAGATAGGCCTTTGAAAGATAATTTTCCGCTTCCTCATACCGCTTCAGATACATGGCAAGGCCAAGGCCGATCGAATCATTGAATATGCCTTCCGCATTATGGTCCCGAAGAAGTTCCAGCGCTTTTTCATATTCCCCGAGCATCAGATATGCGGTGGCCATTTCTCCGAAAATCGTCGTCTCGCTGATCGTGGGATCCGTGTTCTGAGGCAGGAGCTTTCTCGCTTCCTCCAAAAGCTGAAGCGCGCGCTG
>CADCPV010000125.1 GCA_902803345.1 uncultured Eubacteriales bacterium
AAAGGATCCCTTGCCGGACATTCCTAACAGAAAACAGGAGTGTGAATTTCTCACAATGTGATCAAGCACTTGCAAAAGAGTGGACTGCGTATCCAGATTCTATTCCACAGTCTTGGCGAGAATGGTTCATAAATAATGATATACCGCTGGATAATTTGACTGCTCAAAATATTAAGGCATGCAAAATCGCGCTGGGGTTTACATATCATGAAAGTGCAGATGGATATGTATATATAATAAAAACCTGCATTCATGATAAGATCCCTCATTCAGGAGGAGTCGCGTTTGCAAAAATCTGTGCAGAAATATCAGTCGGTTGGGAGTTTTTACATGACTTATTCAGCACCACTCCAAAATCTGTTTATGGGAGTTTGATGTCGATGCAACAGGTCTTTGGATATTAATAAGAGATTTGCTGGATAAATTAGCCAATTCAGCGGTTTGATTTGGGAAAGGACAAATATGTACTGTACAAATTGTGGATTCAATGCTGATAGCAATTTGAATTTCTGCCCGGTCTGCGGAAAGCGCTTGATGACCGGGCCAGAAGTTAATGCCCGCATGCAGCGCGAAACAATGAGCACTACGCCTGTCAGTCCTCTTATTCAACTGGATCTTGCCTGCGATCGCTGTGGTGCTCTTGTACAATATGATCCTGAGACTAATACGACCAAATGCCCCCATTGCGGTAAAGAAGGTTACTATGTCGACAGCGAACGGGTAACGATTGAAAAAATCCGCAGCCAAACCCAGAAGGATCTTCAGACAGAACGGCTGAATTATTTGACGGAAAAAGACCTGAGGAAAGAGGAACGGCGCAGCAAAGAGAACTTCAGAAAGGGCTTTGGCCGGGTAATTATGGTGTTTGGCATAATTGCGCTGACATGCGGTGCCGCCTTCATGACAAGAAACGTGTTGGAAGGCCTTCTGTTCCTTATCCAAGGTGGTTTTTTTGCCCTTGCCTGGCTTTGCGGTATGCAGATCATTACGACCAAGGAAAAGGCATACGGGCTGGCCGTAATGTTCTTTATCTTTGGGTTGATTATGTTTATTCCGCAGTTCATCGTTATCGGAGCTCATGTAAGGAAGCATATGATCACTTATTATATATGGATTCCTTAAAAAGCAGAGCCGGCATTCTGCCGGCCCTGAAAACTTTATTCTTCAAGATTTTCATTTTGTGTTTTTTCCGACCTTCTTTCCTTTATCCTTTCGGAAGTGACTTCTATTATACTCATCACTGTGATTGGAAGTCCGCAGAATGCGAAGACCAATGTGTGAAGTATCGGAGCCTCATTGATGTGGTCGCGGGATTCCTTTGAGGTTATGTAAGAGATTACCTCTGTCAGGAGTCCAATCAGAACATAGACATAAATTGCTGCAAGAATGTAAATACCCATGAACACCTCCCTGGTTGTAAACAACAATCTTATTGATGTATAAAACTGGCATCTATTCCTATAGCGTGTGTTTTTTTCGCGCATCTCCTTCAAAAGCGCGAGAAATGCATTATCGCACAAAAACAGGGGATTTGTCAACATAATTATGGGGAGATATATGGCTGAAGCTGAATTATGGGGAGATATATGGCTGAAGCCTTTTCCTGAAAGCCAGACTGCGTAACAAATGTATTTATCTGCAGTAGAAGGAGACCCACATGGAACGAAACTATGTCCCGCCTTTTACAGGCTCGTTAGCAGATTTTCCGAAAGACACCAGAGTACCGGAGGGTGTGCAGAAGATCGAATTATCAGATCGTCCGGGGCTTCAGGTGTCCATTCATTCAAATGTAGTATATGACAGAAAGAACGATGTGGATCTGCATCTGCAGATTCTGGTCCCATGGAGTCAGGAAGAGTGGGGGAAAGTCTGGCCGCTGATAGTCTTTATCCCCGGATCCGCGTGGATGAAGCAGTCCGTTTTCAATGTCCTTCCGAACATGATTCAGATGTGCCGGAAAGGCTATGTCGTAGCGGTTGTGGAATACCGTCACAGCGGACTTGCCAGTTTCCCCGCACAGGCAGAGGATGCGAAAACAGCGATCCGCTTTATGAAACTTCACGCGAAAGAATACTCTGTGGATCCGGAAAAAGCAGCTGTCTGGGGAGATTCCAGCGGCGGTCATACGGCGCTGATGGCCGGCTTCACCGGAGACAATTATCCGGACAACGGGATCTACGGAGATATTTCCGGCAGGGTGAACTGTATTGTGGACTGGTACGGTCCGACCGATATCATTGAGATGAACAGCTTCCCGAGCGCCATGGATCATTCCGCGCCTGCAAGTCCGGAAGGCCGGCTCATCGGTTTTCAAAACGTACTGGAAAATCCGGAGGATGCTGCAAAAGCTTCTCCGATCAACTACATCAATGCGGATACAGAAATTCCGCCGCTTCTCATCATGCATGGGAACCGGGACCAGCTGGTCTGCTACGATCAGTCTGTAAGGCTTTATGAGAAGATGAAGGCTCTGGGAAAGGATGTTCAGATGATCTGCCTGGACGGAGCGTATCATGGCTTCGGCGGATTCCAGAGTGATGAGGCGCTG
>CADCPV010000126.1 GCA_902803345.1 uncultured Eubacteriales bacterium
ACCATGTTGTCGCCGATATGCTGGGCGACTTCTGCCACGATCCGCTGGCTGCCGTTTCGGACCTCTACTGCATTCAGAAGCTCCGGAAGCCGGTTGTCCTCAAAACGGATATCCAGCACGGGGCCCATGATCTGTACGATTGTACCGATGTTTTTCCCGGTCATGTGCGTACTCCTTTGGTTCAGATATCAGATCGTCTGTTTTCGGATCCTTCCCCGGCGAGATCAGCCGGAGGAACCGGAGACGATTTCCGTGATTTCCTGCGTGATGGCGCCCTGACGGGCACGGTTGTATTTCAGGTTCAGGTCGGCGATCATATCGTCGGCATTCTTTGTGGCGTTGTCCATCGCGGTGCGCCGCGCGCCAAGCTCCGATGCGACGGATTCGGCAAGCGCGCCGTACAGGAGGCCGCCAAGATACTCGGGAATAATGGCCTGGAACACCGCTACGCTGTCCGGCTCGTAAATGATCAGGCAGTCACGGTCGGCGCGTTTTCCGGTCTCTGGCGGCAGAAGCGGCAGCAGTTCCAGCGTACCAGGACTCTGCGCAAGGACCGATATATATTTCGTGTAAACAAGCGTCACCCGGTCGCAGCCGCCGTCCGAATAAAGCTGTGCAACCAGCCTTGCCATCGTGAAGCAGTCGCTGATCGAAACGGAAGCCGCTTCCGCATACTCCTCGGTCAGGATTTCAATGCCGCGGGATTTGAAAAACTCCACAGCCTTCTTCCCGATCGGAAGCACACAGGATTCCTGGTCCTTCATACCTGCATACGCAAGCTTCAGTACGCCGCTGTTGTAGCCGCCTGCGAGTCCGCGGTCACCGGCAATCACGATATAACAGGCTTTTTTGACTTCCCGCTGCGTAAGATATGCCGAATCAAGCTCGTCGTTGTTTGCGGCGATGTCCATCAGCGTGTCGTACATGGTCGCAAAATACGGGCGGCTTGATCGGATCCGCTCTTCTGCCTTGATCATCCGGGATGCCGCCACCATTTCCATGGCCTTCGTGATCTGGCGCGTATTCTCCATGCTTTTGATGCGGGTCCGGATGGCTTTTACTGATACGCCTGCCATAAGATCACTTCTCCAGGAATTTCTTGGTATAACGGATAATGGCATCCTTCAGCGCCTCTTCGTCTTTCGAATCCAGCACGCCGAAATGACGGATATCCGACAAAAGGTCCGCTTCACTCTCCTCAAGATAGGCATAGAAGCCCTGCTCGTAGGACGAAATGTCGCTGACTTCCACTTCTTTCAGGTATCCGTTTACAACTGCATAGATAATCGCGACCTGCAGCGCCACATCGACCGGTGCGCCGTTTTTCTGCTTCAGGACCTCCACAATCCGCTGTCCCTGTGCAAGCCGCGCCCGCGTGTCCGCATCAAGGTCCGAACCGAACTGGGCAAAACTCTGCAGCTCAATGTACTGGGAATACAGCAGTTTCAGGGAGGCGGCAACCTTTTTCAGCGCCTTGATCTGCGCCGAACCACCGACACGGGATACGGAGATGCCGGGATTGATGGCCGGCATAATGCCTGAATGGAACATTTCCGACTCGAGGAAAATCTGGCCGTCCGTAATGGAAATCACATTCGTCGGAATATAGGCGGAAACGTCGCCGGCCTGCGTCTCGATAATCGGGATTGCCGTGAGGGATCCGCCGCCGTATTCATCCGACAACCGGGCTGCACGCTCCAAAAGCCTCGAATGCAGGTAGAAAACATCGCCGGGATAGGCTTCACGTCCCGGAGGCCTTCTGATCAGGAGGGAAATCGCACGGTAGGCGACCGCATGCTTCGAGAGATCGTCGTAAATAATCAGCGCGTCTTTGCCCTGATGCATGAAATATTCGCCCATCGCACAGCCGGCGTACGGCGCGATATACTGCATCGGCGCAAGTTCCGAGGCGGATGCGGAAACGATAATCGTATAGTCCATCGCGCCTGCGCGCGTGAGATCCTCCGCGATCTTTGCCACGGTCGCACGCTTCTGTCCGATCGCCACATAGATGCAGATTACATCCTTGCCCTTCTGGTTGATGATCGTATCCGTCGCGATCGTGGTCTTGCCGGTCTGGCGGTCGCCGATGACAAGTTCGCGCTGTCCCCTTCCGATCGGAATCATGGCGTCAATCGCCTTGATGCCGGTCTGAAGCGGCGTTGAAACCGAGCGGCGCTCCAGAATCTGCGGCGCCGGGCTTTCGATCGCGCGGTACTCTCTTGCAAAATGCGGGCCCTTCCCGTCAATCGGCTCGCCGAGCGCGTTCACAACGCGGCCGATCAGTTCCTCGCCGACCGGAACCGATACAACACGGCCTGTGCGGCGCACCGTATCGCCTTCGCGGATTCCCGTATCCGTTCCTAAAATCACGACCGAGACACTGTTTTCCTCCAGGTTCTGGGCCATGCCGTAGGAACCGTTCGGAAGCTCCACCAGTTCTCCGGTCATGCAGTCATCAAGACCCGAGACCCGTGCGATGCCGTCGCCGAGGTAAAGAACCGTACCGGTTTCGCCCTGACGGATGCGGTTTTCGTAGTTTTTGATTTGTTCACGTATGATCCTCGTGATCATCTGCGACTGAAGTTCCATAATCATCCCTTTCCTTTTCGGGGTTCTTATGATTAAAGTGTCGTTTCCCTGAGAATCCGGGACAAGTCTTCGATCCGGCCCCGAACCGTCCCGTCAAATTCGCGGTTCATAAGCGACAGCCGGATTCCGCCTAAAAGCGTCGGATCGGTTTCCTCTTTGAGCGTGATCTGCTTTCCGGTGATGTCCCGGAGCTTTCGGATCAGCTGCTCCCGCTGCAGGTCCGAGAGTTTCACCGCCGATACTGCTTTTGCTTCGACGATGCCACGGTCTTCGTTGTAGCGCTCCCGGAAATATTCTGCGCAGTCCGAAAGATTCCGGATCAGGCCTTTCTCCGTGAGAATCCGAAGGAAATTCAATGTATAGAGATGCACACTCCCGGAAAGCGCCGTCCGGATCAGTTCCGTGCGTTCCTGTTTCGGAAGCGAAGGCTCGGAAAGAAGCTTCGGATAGGCCGGCGTCTCCGAAAAAAGCGCACAGACTGCCTGAAGATCCGACAGAATCACATCTGCCAGGTCCTCTGACTGCGCCAGATCGTACAGCGCATCACCGTAGCTTCGGGTCAGATCACTCATGCGTCTTCTCCGATCTTTTTGATGAATTCGTCGACAAGCGCAGACTGGTCTTCGGGCGTAATCTCCCGCGCCATCAGCTTCTCGGCGATCTCCATCGCGATCTGATACACATCATCCTTCATCTCGTTCATCGCACGCTTCTTCTCGAGCGCAATGTCCTTCTCCGCCTTCTCACGGATCGCGGAGGCTTCGTATTTTGCGTCAAGAAGAATGCCGTCGCTTTCCCGGCGGGCTTCCCGGTGCGCATCCCGGATGATTTCCGCCGCTTCGGATTTCGCGGTGCTGATGCGTTCTTCGTACTGCGTGCGCAGTGCTTCCGCCTCCGCCTGTTTTCCTTCGGCGTCGGCGTACAGATCGTCGATTTCCTTCTTGCGCTCCTCGATCATTTTCTTGACGGGCTTGAACAGGAATTTCCGCAGGATGATGAAAACCAGTATGAAATTAAACAGCGTGAAAAGGGCTGTCCAGGGATTGAAGCCGATAAAATTCTCAAATCCCTCCATCTATGCTCACCTGCCTTTCTGTTTCATACGATATGACAGATACGAAAAATGTCATCCGGCAAATACAAACAGCAGCAGAATGGCGATGACCAGAGAGTAGATACCGGTCGTCTCCGCGACAGCGCAGCCGATCAGCATGTTCAGACGCAGGTTTCCGGTCGACTCCGGCTGGCGTGCCATGCCTTCCAGCGCTTTTCCGACGGCATTACCTTCACCGATTGCAGGACCGATTGCCCCGAGGCCCATGCAGAGACCGGCGCCCAAAGCGCATGCGGCTTTAATGATTGCTGTTTCCATTTCAGTTCCTCTCTTTCTCTTTTTCTTTCTTTTTTTTGCCGCGCACGATCCGCTCTTCCGGAGGCGGACATGCGTTGCTGATGTAAATCATTGACAGAAGCGAAAATACAAAGGCCTGCATCACACCGGCAAATACGTCAAAATACAGGGAAAGCACAGCCGGGATGCCGAGTGTCAGGAAAGGCACTTCCATCGGGCCGCCGAGAATCAGGATGATGCCCGAAACGCCCAGTAGAAGCAGCACTGCCCCGAGGACTTTGGCGCCTTTGAATTTCGCAAAAAGCAGGATTCCGGTGCCGACGAGGATTATCAGGAGCCCCGTAAAATACAGGATCACTGTCAGGTTCTGCGGCAATGTGGGATAAGTAAAGGAAACCCATCCCGACACGACCTGCGCGAGAGACAGGAGGCCGAGAATTCCGCAGAGTGCACCGATCGATTTCACCGCAAGCTTCACCTTGCTGTTCTTCGGTTTCAGCGCAAACAGGAGCACTGCACCGACCCCGATCAGGATCAGCGTCACGGCAATCCCGGAGCCGGATGCAAGCCTCAGAAGCGCCGCCGACGCGCCGGAAAGTGCCCAGTAGATCAGCGTTGTAATGACCGATCCGCCGGCGATATTGCCGAAATGACGGAACGCGAGCGACACCGGCTGCGCGAACTCCGAGACGATATTCATCGGTGTCATTACCGAGATCGGCTCGGTGAAGCTCTTGAGCCAGGCCTTAAGTCCGATGTTTTTGATATTCTGGAACCAGATGATCAGGGTCGTCATAACGGCCCAGGTCGCGGTCGTGGAAAGGTCTGCCGTTGAGGAACGCAGGATTCCGGTCATACCTAAAAGAGATCCAAGAATCGAAGACAGGAACAGGGTTGCAATATAGGGCGTCCAGGAGGAATTGTGCTTCCCCATGGCTTCCTCGACAAGGTTGTAAATGACCGTGACCGCCTTTTCGGTCAGCACCTGTACGGAACCGGGACGCTTTTTCAGCTTCCTCCCTAAAAGAATGCCGGCTGTGCACAGAATCAGGGAAACGATGGCACAGGTGAGCATGGTCTGCGTCACGTTGATGCCGCCGAAGACGGGAATGGTAAAATAGATTTTCGGGCCGGTAATATTCAAGTTTTCGCTTCACCTCCCTCCTTTTTCCTGAAGAGTTCGCCCAGAGACAGAATCGGGCGGAACAGAACCAGGGGAATCAGCATGGCGATCATCTCCGGAAGCTCAAAGCGCTTCGAAAGCACGACCGCAAGAAGAATACCGAACAAAAGAAGGTAGCGGACAAGCCGGGAAATCGTAATCACGCGCTTTGCGCCAAGCTCATCTCCCGCTTCCGCCTTCTTCGCGGCCGAAAGCACGCCGGCCGCCATAAACACATAATTTCCGACTGCAAGGAGCACCCCGATAAGCGCTCCGATTCCGACAAGAAGGCTCATTTTCCGGATCAGGAAATACACGCCGAGCATCAGGACCGCAAGAGCGGCTTCTCCCAGCGCCACAATGAGGATATCCTGTTTGACCTGTCTGATATCGTCCATAAATCTTCTTAGAATCCGTTGAAGCCTTCAGGCGGCTCCTTTTCGTTTTTCCCGAGCCGGTGCAGCGAGCGGAGCGATCCGTACAGGCCGCCCACGGCCCCGAGTACGCCAAGGCCCACGCCGGCTGCGATAATCCAGTTCCCGATGCCGAAACGGTTACGCAGGAACACGGCCAAAAGAATAAACAGCACCAGCGGAAATGCAACGGATACACCGACCTGCACCAGCCAGCTCAGGGCTGTCAGAAAAGTAAATTTTTCCTTCATGCGCGCCGGTCTCCTTTCACTGAAAGTCTACCACAATTCTCTGCAGGTGACAAGGGGTTCTGTCAGGCTCTGTCATCCGTCTCAAGAAATTTCTGTTCCCAGAGCACGACGCCCGAATCCGCGATTGTGAGGATTCCGTAGCCGTGCAGGCGTTCCTCCTGCCGCGGCAGCGAAATACTGCCCGGATTGATCAGAAAAACGCCGTTCCAGGCCTTCTCATATAAGGGCTTGTGCGTATGCCCGAAAAGCGCAATCCTGCAGTCCTCTCCCGCCGCCGCGGATGCGAGCGCGTCAAAAGGTCCGCCCGGCACTTTCCGGTAATAGCGGTGCCCGTGCGTAATGAACAGGCGGATACCGTCGAAATCCACACAGCGGTAATCCGGAAGCGCATAATCCATGTCGCAGTTGCCGCGCACAAAAAGGACCCCGGCAAGCGGATTGACTTTCGCGATCTCTTCGCGGATTTCCGGCTCGTACCCCTCCGCATCCCCTAAATGGATAACCGTGTCAAAGTTCCCTGCCTCCCGGAAAAGCGCCTCATAAAGCCCTGCATTCAGTTTATGGGTGTCGCTGACGACGAAAATGCGCCTGCTCATCTCTTCTGCAAAATCTCCTTCATTTTCTCAAGCGCGAGGCCCCGGTGGCTGATGCGGTTTTTCTCCTCTGCCGTGATTTCCGCTGCGGTTTTTCCGAATTCCGGCAGGTACAGGATCGGATCATAACCGAATCCGCCCGATCCCATGGGTTTTTCGCTGATGATGCCTTCCATCCGCGCCTCTGTCACAGCCTCTGTCCCGTCCGGGAACAGCGCCGCGATCACGCAGCTGTAATGTGCGCCGCGCTGTTCGTCCGGAAGGCCCGAAAGCTTCTCCAAAATATAATTGTTTTTGAAAATATAATCGGTATCTTCCCCTAAGAAGCGGGACGAATACACGCCCGGTCCGCCCGAAAAAGCATCGATGCATAAACCCGAATCGTCCGCAAGCACTACTGTGTCCTTCTGCGGACCGATCGCTCGCACCTTGATCAGGGCATTTTCCTCAAAGCTTGTCCCGTCTTCCACAATCTCCGGGACTTCCGGAAGGTCCAGGAGGGACAGGACTTCGTAATCCGGCCCTAAAATCTCCCGGATTTCCCGGAGCTTTCCTTCATTTTTCGTTGCAAAAAGGATCTTCATCTTTCCTCCGCTGCCGGCTCTTCCCGCGGTTTTTTCGGCGGTTTCGGGCCGGGAAAACTGTAGAAATAGGTCTTCAGCATCCCGTTGTATATTTTCCGGTTTTTCTCCGGAACGAGCCCCAGGTCCCGGACTGCATCTTCGTAGGACGTGATCAGGTACATGGACCAGGAATCCAGTGCTTTGAAGCGCTCGCCGAGTGCATGGTACAGTTCCGGAAGCTCGGCTTTTTCCGAAATCCGCTCGCCGTAAGGCGGGTTTGTCACCAGGAAACCGTACTTTTTCGGATGGCTCAGTGCCCGCACATCCCGTACCTGGAAATGGATCAGGTCGGAAACCCCGGCGCGCGCGGCATTTTCCCGGGCTGCGCGGATCGATGCGGGATCGATGTCATAGCCCTGAATATCGCAGTCTCCCGGATCCTGCTGCATTGAAATTGCCTCCTCGGAAGCCTCATACCAGCATTTCTTCGGGATCAGGCCGCTCCATTTTTCCGCTGTGAATTCCCGGTCGAGCCCCGGCGCGATGCCGGATGCCATCAGCGCGGCTTCAATCGGGAAGGTTCCGGAACCACAGAAGGGATCGACCAGAATCCGGTCCCGTTTCCATGGTGTCAGCATCAGAAGCGCCGCTGCAAGCGTCTCAGAGATCGGCGCCCTGACCGTGTCCGTGCGGTAGCCGCGCTTATGCAGCGAAACGCCCGAACTGTCGATGCCGATCGTCACCTCATCCTTGAGTATCGAAACCCGAAGCGGGTATTCCGCACCGCTTTCGGGGATGGTTTCCGTATGATACTGTTCTTTCAGTTTCTCGACGATGGCCTTTTTGATGATCCGCTGGATGTCGGACGGAGAAAAGAGTTTGCTTTTGATGGAATTGGCCTTCGTTACCCAGACCTTTGCATCCTGCGGCAGAAAGGCCGCCCAGTCGATCGCCCTGGTCTCTTCAAACAGTTCGTCAAAGGTTTCCGCCCGGAAAGATCCCGCCGATACCAGTACGCGTTCAGCAGTCCGAAGGAAGATATTTGACCGGCAGATGTCCTTTTCCTCGCCCGAAAAATGCACCTTTCCGTCCTCGACTGCAGTGATCGGAAGGCCGAGCGCCTGAAGTTCCCGCTTCAGCACCGATTCGAGTCCGAAATGGCAGGGGGAAATCATTTCATAAACACTCATGAAGTCTCCTCTCCCCCTTTCTTAATCCGTATAAGGCCGAGAACCGCATACAGCAGGAATTTCACCGTATTGACAATAAAGATGCCCCAGGCCATGCCCCAGATCCCGAAATGCAGGATCAGCGGGATCGTACAGCCCAAAAATACGATGACATAAATTGCCGCCGTCAGCATCTGGACTTTTTCATCCGTATAGCGCAGCACGATGACCATCATCGTGTTGCAGATGAAGAAGATCACCTGCCCCGCATTCGCCAGCAAAAACAGCGGCTTCACGGTCTCGTAATAGGGCCGGTAGAACAGCCAGATGTAGAGATGCGAGCCGGCGACCGAGAACGCGGTCACGAAAATCCAGATTCCAAGAAGCAGAAGCACCACGTAGAAGAAGCGCTTCCGCGTGATTCCGCCCTGCTTTCCATAGAGATGCCCGGCCAGAACGCCGTTTAAAGGCGCCGACAGCAGAGACATCAGCTTGCCGATGATGCTCGCATAGTAAAACAGCGCCGTCACCTCATCCCCGTTCTCCGAGAGAAGCGGCAGCAAAAGCCGGTCGGCGCCTGCCACAAAGTCCGACAGCAGGAAGGAGAAGGAAAGAACAAAGAGGATCCGAAGGTGTGCCGGAAACTGCGGCGTCACACGGAAAACCGGCTTCTTGAAGATCCGCCCGGTAAAGCCGACAAACAGCAGGCCCGCGATCTCCCCGGTCAGGAAAATCAGCACCCAGGAATGCGTAAACCGGTACAGGAAAAGGCCTAAAAGATAGCCAGCGCCGATCACGCAGTAAAACAGCGAAAAGCGCCGGTAATTCAGGGAGAGGCGGTATTCGACGTCGGCATAGTAGCGGATCGTCGTGATCGAAACCAGAAGAAACAGCCCCAGAAGCGTCGCATCCGCTTTGTCGCCTTTTTTCAGAAGAACCGCACCGAAAGTCACAAAAAACAGGATTGCCGCGGAAATCAAAAGGAAGATGTTGTACTCGCCGTTTTCGGTCTTC
>CADCPV010000127.1 GCA_902803345.1 uncultured Eubacteriales bacterium
AATTGATGAGGTGATGAGCACCCCGGAAATGAGAACATTTTCCAGCGCATTTCAGCTTTATATCAGACAGGATCTCCCGGTATACCTGTTGATGACAGGGCTGTATGAGAATATAGAAGAGCTGCAGAACGAAAAGAATCTGACCTTTCTTTACAGAGCTCCTAAGATTTATCTGAAACCATTGAACATCCAAAGCATAGCGGAAAACTATCGAAAGGTATTCGGATTTGAACAGAGTAGTTCTTTGTATATGGCAAAGCTTACGAAAGGGTATCCGTTTGCGTTTCAGGCGCTTGGATATCTGACCTGGGAAAATGGATGCAGATTTGATGATTCGATCAAACCGGCTCTCCGGCAGTTCCTGGAGGATTATGCATACGAGATAATCTGGGATAAACTATCGGAGAAAGACCGATATGTATCTTACGGGATCGCAAAGACAAAGAGTGGAAAAATCCTTGATATCCGCAAAGCGATCGGACTCGAAACAAACCAGTTCAATCCCTACCGGAAAAGACTGATAAAAAAGGGAATTATCACCGGAGAAGACTGGGGTTATGTAAAATTTGCTTTGCCATTGTTTGATGAATTTGTGTTATATAATTACGAAGGTGAATGATACCGACTTCCTGGCGAGGGGCATCCCGGAGGATCACATTTTGAAATACGGCTTTGCCTGTGAAGGCGAGAAGTGCCTGATACGGAAAGGATAACCGGAAAGCCCGGCAGATCTGAATTAGTTCGAATCTGTCGGGCTTATTATATGCAGGTGCATAAGACGGGGCAAGGAGAACGCGTCCTTTCAGGTGTGTTTCTGGGCAAGCTTCTGGGGAGATACGCCGGTGTGGGCACGGAATACTTTGCCGAAATAGCTGGGGGAGTGGAAGCCGCACTGCTCGCCGACCTTATAGACCGGGAGGTCCGGGTTTTCCAGCAGCATCTGCCGGGCACGGCCTACACGGATGGTGGCCAGGTGGTACATGATGGTTTCGCCGGTCTCCTTGCGGAAGCAGGAGCAGAGGTACTCCGGGGTTTTCCCGGTAAGGTCTGCGATATCACGGAGGGAGATGTCTTCAGCGTAGTGTTCCTCAAGATAGAGAAGGATATCCGAGACAAGCCGGTTTTCCTGTACCTCCGCAGACATTTCGACGAAGGAACTGTCCGCAGAGATGTCCAGAAGGAAGGAGTAGAGCTCCTTGGAGAGGATACGGTTCGTGTCAGCCGGGCTGTCTTCCAGGATCTGTGCGATGTCATTGATGTGACGGGAGCAGTTCTCCTGATTTTTCAGATGGTAGATACCGGGCTTGGAGAACTGCATATCGACCAGGAGCTTTTGGCAGGAGCTGCCGGTAAAGCCCAGGAAATGGACGACCCAGTCCTTTTCTGAAGTGCTTCTGTAAGAGTGAGGGAGATCCGGCGGCAGCAGCAGGATATCGCCCGGCTGCAGGAGGTGGCGGCTTTCCTGGATCCTGCATTCGCCTGTCCCGGACACACCGATCAGAAGCTGCCAGAAAGGGAAACCTTCCGGCCGGTGGATCGGGACCTGCAGAAAATCCCGGCCGAACATCCGGAGCAGAAGAGGGACGGAGCGATATAAACGTTTATTGATCCGGATCGAATATTCCATAAAAATCACCTGATATTAGTATTTTTATATATATCTTATAATATTAAGATTTTATTTGTCAACAGTAAGTGTATAATGAATATATAAAGAACAGCTTGATTATTTCAGACAGACGGTACACATTCTTTAAGTCAAACCCGCTTCGGCTTCATGCATGTCCGTGTCGTACAGTCCGGAAGAAGCGGAACAATATCTGTTTTCCAGGAAAAGGAGGAAAAATCATGTCTTTACCGTATGTAAAAAAAGATGAGAAGGGTATTTACACGCTGTATGTCAATGACAAACCGTTTTTCTGCAAGGCCGGTGAGATCCACAACTCCAGCGCTTCCGATCTGGAGTTCATGAAGGAGAATGTCTGGCCGAACCTCAGAGGCCTGCACATGAACAGTGTGATCGTGCCGGTATACTGGGAAGTGATCGAGGAGACCGAGGGAGTCTATGATTTTTCTTCTGTGGACGGACTGATCCTGCAGGCCCGGGAAGAAGAGATGAAGCTGATCTTCCTGTGGTTCGGCCTTTGGAAGAATGCGGAATCCATGTATGTTCCCGCATGGATGAAACAGGAGCCGGAGAAATACTTCCGCGCAGAAAAAGTGAACGGAGACCGTATGACGACTATTTCTCCTCTGTGTGATGCCGCGGTAGAGAAGGACGCCCTGGCTTTTACGGCTTTGATGCGCCATATCCGCGAGTTTGACGAAGAGCAGCAGACCGTCATCGTCATCCAGGTGGAGAACGAGATCGGCCTTCTGGG
>CADCPV010000128.1 GCA_902803345.1 uncultured Eubacteriales bacterium
GTGAATGCATCGGTGAAATCCATGTTTTCAATCGAGGTGCTGTTCACCATGATGTTGTAGTTCGCAAGCTTTGCGCTCAGGGAATCTTCAATCGCCTTCGCCAGGTCCGTGCGCTCCGAGACAAGTTCCTCGGCGGTATATTTCGCGGTGCAGACCTTGACCGATTCCTGCACGGTCGGAACGATAATCGTATGATAATAATCGCTGCCGATGGTCCGGTAAATCGTCATCGCGTCCTTCTGGCTGATCTGGTAATTCAGCGTATAGAGCATGCTGACTTCCTGAATATCCGAGGAGAAGCAGCTCAGAGACTCGGTTGCGCGCTGGATCCTGTTGTCCATCTTGACGATCTTCTGCCAGGGCGCCTTTACGTGAATGCCGGAATCCAGCGTGTAGTTCGAAACCTTGCCGAAGGTTGTCACGACGCCGGTGTGGCCGGTCGGCACCTGGGTAAAGCAGCTGAAAATGACGATCAGTGCTGCAACAAATACGACGGGAATCAGAATCCATTTTTTCTTCATAACCTACTCCTTCTGCCGGAAAAGTGCCGGCGCCTGTGTCTGAACTCTAACTGAGCATTATTATAATAAGTTTCAGAAGCATAATATACCACTATTTGGGAGAATTACAACTGCTTATTTCGGCGGGCTGCTTCGGCGCTTCGTCCCCCAAATCCCCTCATTGCTTTTTCTGCAAGTTTCCGCTATAATACTCCCATGAAGTTTTACCGGGATCACTATGACACCATTATCATCGGCGGGGCGCTCGCCGGGCTTGCGGCTGCAATTGAGCTTGCGGAAGCAGGGCTTTCGGTGCTGGTACTGGAGCAGCGGAATGCACCGGGCGGTGTATCGACGAGTCTTGTTCGGAACGGTTTTGAAATGGAACTTTCGCTCCACGAAATGTCCGGTGTCGGCGGAGAATCCGACCGCCTGAACGCCGGAAAATTCTTCGACCGGCACAACATTGATATCGAATGGCTCCGCGTTCCGGAATGCTACACGATTGCCTTGCCGGACCGCAGTATCACCCTGCATGCGGGGATTGATTGCTTCGCGGAAGAAATCGAACAGGAAGTCCCGGGCTCCCGCGAACCGGTTCTTGCATTTCTCCGGCTCTGCGACGCGGTCTTTGAATGTGTCAACCGCTTCGCTTCCCCCTCCCTTTCGGATGTCCCGAAGTCCCTGCATGAACTGGATATCATGTTCAAAACCGCGGGCTACAGCACGAAGGATGTGATGGACAGCCTCGATGTGCCGGAGGAAGCGCAGGCACTTTTAGCGCCGTACTGGCTCTACGTCGGGTCGCCGCTTTCGGAACTTCCTTTCACAATCTGTGCGCTTCTTCTTGCGGACTATATCGGGCACGGAAGCTATATTCCGCGCAGATTCAGCCACGAAATGTCGCTGAAACTCTCGGAATGTGCCGAAGCTTTGGGCGTCCAGATCGAATACCGCCAGCGCGTCGAAAAGATTCTCACGGAAAACGGACAGGTTACGGGCGTCCGGACGGCACGCGGGGACAAAATATCTGCAAGCTATGTAATCTCCGGCGCCTATCCGAACACCGTCTTCTCCGGGATGATCGAGCCTCCGGATCAGGTTACCCCCACGATATACAAAACCCTCAACAGCCGCAGCCTGAGTTTCACAGTCTTCACGCTGCTTCTGATGCTGGAAGGAACACCGCAGGAGCTTGGGATAAAGAATTACTGCGTCTTTACCGGTGAAGCTGCCGAAAGCGACCGGATTTTCCAGGAAAACATCTGCAGAATCGGCTCTTACGAAGCCCTGATCGGCGTCTGCCTGAACCATACGAATCCGGATGCGGTTCCCGAAGGCTTTACGAGTTTCTCGATTACGGCGCTTCTCCGGCCGGAGGCTTTTTCGGGCGTTTCCGGCACGGAATACGAAAACATCCGCCAGAAGATCGCGGGTCAGCTTGTCGATACGATGGCCGAAAGGCTTCAGGTGCCGATCCGGGACCATATCCGGGAGCTCGTCATTGTGACGCCGGAAAGCATCGCGCGTTTCTCGGGATCGCCCGGTGGCTGCATTTACGGCTTCCGGCACACGATGACGGACCATATCGGGGCGCGGCTTCTTGCACCGGGCGGCAGTGAGAGCATCCGCGGACTGTTCTTTGCCGGGGCGCACGGGTTTGCCGGAGACGGCATGGGACCGCAGATCATGAACGGCGAAGCAGCCGCAAAATCGGTTTCAGACCAGTGGAAAAAGGAAAACGGACTCCTCCAGAAGGCGATGAACGCCATCGGGGACAATGAGTATGAAGGAAGATAAAGGATGAAGATCAAGGGGTTTTTAGAGGATATCAGCGGAATCAAGCGGATCACGAAGGCACGGCTCGACGCCATCAAAAATGCGCCGGATGATCCGATCCCGGAGGACCCGATCCATGCGCTTGCGATGGAATGGCACCCGGGGGAGCTTGAGCTTCAGGTCAGTGAAATCCGGGATTCAGGTGGATCCGCGAAAAGCTTCCGCCTGAGAAAGCCGGACGGATCGAAACTCCCGCTTTTCCTGCCGGGCCAGTATCTTGTTCTGACGCTCGAAATTGACGGGAAGCCGATCTCGCGGCCCTATTCCATCAGTTCCGCGCCGGCCTCCTCTTACCGGGAGAACGGATTTGTCGAAATCACCGTGAAGAAACCCCGAAACGACGGCTTTTTCGCGGATTATCTGCTGAAAAACGTACAGGAAGGGGATTCGGTCCGCGCGCTGATAGGCTGCGGGGAGTTCCACTACGAACCGCTTCGGGATGCGCCGCATATCCTTGCACTCGCAGGCGGAATCGGAATCACGCCCTTCGTGTCCATAGCCCGCGCAATCGCAGATGGGACGCTCGATATTTCGATGACGATCCTGTACGGCGTAAACGCGCCGGAAGAACTGGTCCTTTGGAATGAGCTTCGGGCACTGGAGCAGGAAATCCCGGAAAAATTCCAGGTCGTCCCGGTCTTTGCGGATACTCTTTTACAGGACAGACCAGATTATCCTTTTGAACAGGGTTTCCTCTCCGCAAAACTCATTCAGAAATACCTGAAAACAGATGAAAGCATTGCTCCCGACACGAGCCTCTTTATCTGCGGCCCGCAGGCCATGTACCGGTATCTGCAGCAGGAACTTCCGAAACTCGACATCCCGAAGCGCCGCATCCGCTTTGAAGTCTTCGGACAGGTGAAGGATATCGGATCCTTCGAAGGCTATCCGAAGGATCTGATCGGCGAGACTTTCCGGATGACCGTACACCGCGGTATTCAGGAGGATGTCATTCCCGCCCGCGCCAAAGAAAGCATCGCGGCAGCCCTCGAGCGCGCAGGTATCCGGCTCGAAACCGGCTGCCGCTCCGGTGAGTGCGGTTTCTGCCGGACGAAGGTGCTCTCCGGCTCGTACTTTGTCTGCCCCGAAAACGACGGACGCCGCGCGGCGGACAAAGAATTCAACTATGTCCATGCCTGCGCGGCGTACCCGCTGTCGGATCTTGAGATCCGGATTCCGATTGCTTAAAAAAGTTACAGCCACTTCTCCTTTTCCAGTTCAGCTGCGTTTTCCAGCTCTTCTGTATCTTCCGCCGGCGGAGTTTCCTCTTCCCCGGCGGTTTCTTCTGCCTGTTCGGATGCCGCCTCCAGGATTTCACGCTCCTCCCGGATCTTCCGCTTCTCCTCCATCCGCTTCAGCAGATATTCCTCATAGATAATTGAAATAATGGCTGCCAACGGTACCGCCAAAAGCATGCCCGCCATACCGAACATTTTGCCGAAGATCAGGATCGCAATCAGGATCCAGATGCCGTGAATTCCAAAGCCGTCCCCGTACATCTTGGGCTTGATGACATAGCTGTCAATCGTCTGCAGGATGATCGAGAAAGCGATGAAGAACAGAGCCAGCCAGGGATGCCCGTTCAAAAGCAGAAGCAGTGCGCCCAAAATCACGCCGATAATCGGACCGAAGGTCGGAATCAGGTTTGTCACGCCGACCAGCATTGAAATGAACGGTACATAGGGCATGCGCATGATCAGCATGAAGATTGCGTTCGCGACCGCAATGATCACGCCGTCCAGAAGGTCCAGGCTGATAAAGCGGACAAAAATCCGGTTGCAGCGTCCGAAAAAGGCCGTATGGGTGTCGTACTGCTCTTTTGTCAGCATCGCCCGGCGGAAGCGCTGAAGCCCCGCCAAAAGGCTCTCCCGGCCGAGAAGGAAATAGATCATCAGGACGAATCCAATCAGGAAATTAATAAAGCCCGTCCCGACCGACATGGAGGTTGAAAGCACCTTATCCATGTTGCCCATGACCATTTCGCCGAATTTCCCGAACCAGCCTTCGATCGTATCGGAAAAA
>CADCPV010000129.1 GCA_902803345.1 uncultured Eubacteriales bacterium
AAACAGGATTAACCAACAGACTATGTTGATCAATCCTGTTTTTTGCTATTTAAGGCTAAACCCTCACGAATAACCCTCAAACCAGACTGTGAACTTCCTCTATAATTAACTCTCGTTACTCATCTTCGTCTTCTTCATCGTCCCACTCATCCCAATCAGGATACTGCTCAACACTTCCAACAGCCTTAAGCAGTGTCGGTGGTTTCTTTCTTGATTCTTCCTCAATCTTCTGAACGTGTATTGTGAACATCCAGTCATCACCATAATCGTAATGCAAAGAAAAGTTCTGTCCTTTTACCAGTTTGATCTCATCGATGGCTATGTCAGTTGAAGGACTACCATCCTCTGGATCATACTGATAACTGTACTCGCTGTACATTCTATTATCCATGCAGAATTCATACAGATGCTCATGGATAAAGTCATATGATTCCAATATAAATTCACACAGCCTGTCCAGGGTATCTTTTCCGGAGATCTCCATTGTACGATATGTTGTTCGCCCCTGTCCTGCCGGATAGACTTTCAATGTGTATCTTGACATTGTCACAAATCCGCCTTTCCCTTTAAGTAATCTAATACCTCATCAACACTGCGCTTACTTTTCAGAAACGCTTCCGTGATCTTCTTCACTGCTTCCCGTCGCTCTTCTTCCTGAAGCTGTTTGTATGTTTCTTTTTCCTTTTCCAGTTGCTCTGACATTTTCAGGATCTTCTCCTCCTGTCTCTTCAATCTGGTTTTTATATCTGCCTTACCTCTTGCCATATCTCTTCTCCTCATTCCGTGATCACGTCAAGTTGCTTTGAGAGCATTCCTGCTTCTTTTTTTACTGTCGATGCATTCAGGTTGAACGCCTGCAGGATGTCTTTCTGCGTCGCTGTTATCGCATGATCCAGTCTGTACACACCGTCCATCTGTCGGATGATCTCTATCTTGTCAAGTTCCTTTAACGCAGCCGGGACGGTCATGTAGTTCTTCTTTTTTTGAAGTTCCTGCATCCTGTCCTTAAGACAGGTATAGATCTTGTTGCGGATGATAAGCGCTACGAATTCGATAAATATCTTTGCATGTGTTGGCTCATCATGATAAGTTCGCATGGTGCGTTCGCCAAGATAGGACTTGTCCCCACGGAACAGCTTCTCCGATGCATCTCTGCTTTTATAAAGATCCAGTGCTTCGGCAGCTGTCATTTCTCGCGATGTTATTATACAGAAGTATCCGCACAGCTTTATGGCCTGAGATATCGCATTCTTCTTCTCTCTTACCATCTGCAGAACCTGATCCGGTTTACCTTCGTGGTAGTAGATCGGGTCAAAGAATTCCGTATACCGGTTATCTATTTTTGCATTCGTTCCCTTTAAGGATTCGAGATATTCTTTTTGATCACGTATTTCACTGTTTAGTTTTGCTCTTTCTTTCGCCTTTCTGTAATCGCTGTAGTAGATATGAAAATATCGTTTTTTCTCATCTGTCGGGAACAGCTCTGATTCCACCGTGATGCCGCTTACGTCATAATAGGGTATCGTTGCTTCCCATTCATCCTCAAATGTCCCTTTGTTTTCCAGAACGAGCTTATTTACGAGTTCCTTGCATCCCTTTACCATGATGATGAAATCGTATCCGTTCTTATCCATAAACCTGATGTTCGGTTCACTGAAGTATCCTCTGTCAAGGATAAATCCAGCATTCTTATATCCGTATGCCGCAGCCTTCTCAAGCATGAACTGCAGCTGTGAAACGTCATTTATGCTCCCCGGATACGCTTCGTAAAACAATGGTAGCCGATTGTTCCTATCATATGCAATGGAGTAGTTATATATCGGTTTCTTCTGCTTGTCCTTCTCGTGACCAAACTCTGCAAGTTCTATGTCTCCGGCCTGACAATGCTTGTTCGTAGAATCATATGATATATATATTTTTTCCCTGTGATCCCTCTTGCCATTCCAGTCATTCTGGAACTCTATGCTGTCATCCCTTGTTATCTCCCTTAAGAATGACGATATCTTCGAATCACTGTAAATCTTCATCGAATCAGTGAACAGCGGGTGGTTAAACGCATAATCAGGATAATACTGGGCTGCATTGTTTTCCGCCACGATCACGTATGCCGCCAGATCAAGAAACAATCCGGCATCCTTCCCGATAATCTTGCATATCTCATCATCAAGCTTATAATGCTCGATAATTTTCTTGATGACGACGTATGCGCCAATCTTCAGGCACCCGCTCCGGTTCGAGACCGGAAGCTCTTCAGGCAGTTCTGCATCCGGAAAGAACTTTAGATAATTCCCATTCGGATACATCCTTGTAACGTCATCTTCGCATATCTTTCCTATGGATGTGGTCTGAGGAACGGTATATCCCTTCTTGGGATCATACCTCCGCCCATGCTCGTAGTAAACATACTTTGTTCCCTTTATCGGCTTGTGCGATATGCCGTTTCCAACAGCCGGTGTTTCTACCGTTATATTAAGATACATGGCTCCTCCTGATGAGTGTTAATTAACTCATCATTATGATACCATATATCCAGGTTGCATACAATAAAAACGCTGATTTTAAGCCTTTTCTTTGATAATTATCTCATCGTTGTCCAACGAGTGTTAATTATCATGGAAGTTCACACAGACCCTCAAGTTTGCCCCTCACGAGCAACCCTCAAGAAAGACCCTCACGAAGGTAGCCCCTCATTAAAATCGATTACCCGGGGAT
>CADCPV010000130.1 GCA_902803345.1 uncultured Eubacteriales bacterium
CGATTTTCCGGATTCAGGCAGAGGTACTGGATCGAAATCGCGCCGGCGCTCTGCCCAAGAAGCGTGATATTCTCGGGATCGCCGCCGAATTCCGCGATATGATGCTTCACCCAGCGGATGGCCGTAAGCTGGTCGTCGAGCCCGAAATTTCCGTCCCTTCCGGTCCGTTTTGGAATCTCCTCATGTGTGAAATACCCGAGCACGCCGACCCGGTAATTGATAAAAACCGTAATAATTCCGCGCGCCGCCAGCCCCGATCCGTCAAAGGGGCTTTCGGCATTCAGCCCCGAATCAAAGCCGCCTCCGTGGATGAAAATGATAACGGGACAGTTTTCGGGGTTTTCCGGCGTGAAAATGTTGAGGTTGAGGCAGTCTTCATCGTACGAAAATTCGGCGCCTTCCCGGTATTCTTTTTTGTAAAACCTTCTCGTCGGGTTCTCTAAGTGTTCATGAACCGCCCGGTTCTGCGGACAGCCCGGCCCGAACGCGCGGGCATCGAGAACACTTTCGAAATGATCCACGGGCTTTGCGTATTCGAAGCGCCCGGCATGCGCGTAGGGAATCCCCAGAAAACGCCTTCCCCGATCCCTTATTCCGCGGATTGTTCCGAATGATCCCTGAATGACGGCTTCCTTCATCGGTTCCCTTCCTTGACTGGTCAGCTGAAATCCCGGCTTCTTTTCTCAGTGAACGACAATCCGGTTCATTCCCGGGTTCAGCAGGTATTTCTTTCTCTCTTCATATCTGATATCAGTGCATTCGTCCCCTTCCGAACCGGAGCCTGAAACAGCTAAAAGCACAGCCTTCCCGCCTTCGGGAACGTCAATTTCATATACGGTTTCGCCGGGCTTCTGCTCCCAGCGGACCCGATAGGAAAGTCCGCAAAACACAGCGGATCCTTCTGCCCAGCTGATCACGCCGTCCGGATCCGGCATCGGCGAAAACACAGGACCTTCTTCTGAGATCTGATCCGGGAAACCGAGCATCCGCCCGAGAATCCAGCCCGCAACCGCGCCGAAGGAGTAGTGGTTGAAGGAATTCATCGAGTTATTGCCGCCGAAGCCCCGCTCGAGTGTGAAGGAATCCAGTCTTTCCCAGATCGTGGTTGCGCCCTGTTTTACGGGGTACAGCCAGGAAGGGTACTCCGCCTGACGAAGCATCCGGAAGGCGAGCCGATCCATTCCGGCATCGGAAAGCGCCGGAAGGATCCAGGCAGTACCGATAAATCCGGTCATGAGGCTGTAAGGAGGCCGGACTGCCCCGGTATCATCGATGTTTTCCCGCATGACGGCCTCGCGCAGGTACTCCCGGGCTTTTTCTGCAGCTTCGGGTTCGAATACGCCGAGCGCAAGCGGTACGGCATAGGAAGTCTGGGTGTCGATGAGATACCGGCCGTTTCCGGTTTTTTTCGGGAGCGCTTCCTCGGGAATTACCGGGGGCATTCCGAAAGACATTCCCTTGCCGGTCGCCGCATCCTCCGAGGAGAATACCGTCCGCAGCGTCTCCGGATCCAGGAAAACTTCATGGAAGGCGCTTCTTGCGCGCAAATAGTCTTCCCGGAATTCATCTGCGGTTTCCGGCCGTTCAAGGATATCTGCCGCACAGATCATGATATCAAGATCATAAACATAGTAGCACTGCCACAGAAGCGCCGGCTCGTTCTTCCGGTTTTCCGGCCCGAGCCAGTCTCCGAGAGGACCCTCGTCCACGATGCCGCGTGCAGAAAGACGCGTTTTCAGGTAGCGCATATAGCGGCACATCGAATCAAAATGATCCGAAAGGACCGCGGTGTCGCCGGTTCTTTTATATAGCTCCCAGGGAATTGTAATCCCTGCACTTCCCCAAAGGACGCCGCCGAAGCCGCCGCCTAAGGGGGCAATATCCGGGAAGCGGCCCGAAGGATCCTGCACATCCCGAAGCGCCTGAAGCTGCTTTTCCAGGAATTTCACACAGTCTGCCATCCGGAGCGCTGTCGGGGCAAAAATCGAAATATCACCGCTCCAGCCCATGCGTTCGTTTCGCTGCGGGCAGTCGGTCGGGATCGAGATGAAATTGTCGCGAAGCGACCAGGTGACATTTTCAAAAAGACGGCTGATCAGTGGATCTGAACAGCGGAATTC
>CADCPV010000131.1 GCA_902803345.1 uncultured Eubacteriales bacterium
CCTAATTGTAATGCAATTCTTTTTGTTTTCTTTGGACTTCTCAACTATTATTTAATCTATTGAAACACATTTATCGTTATATTAAAAATGTTTCTAGCTTAACTTAATGGCATTGGAACCGTCCCCGTTGACTCGACTGGTTTAAAAACTATTCCATTTTCTTTCCGCTGAAATACACTTCCCTTGGCATGATGTGGCTGAATCCCTCATGCTCAGCAGTAAGAAGATCAGTATCGAATAACAGGAAGTCTGCGTCCTTACCCACTTCTATGGAGCCCTTGGATGCCTCTATACCGAGCTGCTTCGCACCATTTATCGTATAGCCGAGGATCATCTCTTCAATGCTCATTTTCTCGCAGGAGGGCTCAAGCGGCCCCTTGGTGCTTTGATCTTCGGGAGCCTTGGTCTTCTCATTGATCCAGCGTGTCATACCAATCTCCATTCCATAATACGGATTCCATGATAAGAAATCACCAAAGTTTACGTCATCGCTGGACCATGTCACCAGTGCGCCGGTGTCCCAGACAGTTTTGCTGCGGAACATCTTCTTTGCACGTTCCTCACCGATAATACCGGGCCAGAATTCAGAAGGCTCGCACCCCAGGCCCATGTTTCCGTTATGCCATGCCGGTGTGTAATTGGCTATAACACCAAGCTTTGCGAAACGGTTCAGATCCGCATCATCCTGAATCCACATATGCGTAACCGTGACCTTCACACGGAAGTCATCTCCCAATTCCCTCCTCGCCAGTTCCACACCATCCAGAACCACATGGGATGAACGCTCGCCGACACAATGTATATGAAGATCCAGACCGGCTGCATTTAATTCCTTCAAAATATCCGCGAGCTCCTCTGCATTGAAGGGAGTGCCGCCCATCTTACCGGTGTCTTCATAGGGCGTGATCATTGCGGCTGTTTCGATCTTTAAGGTGCCATCCATTAATATTTTCAAAGTATGAACCTTAAGATGCTCAGTATTAAACTCACGGTTGAATCGTTTTGTTTCTTCCAGTGCTTCTTTAACTTTTCTCGGATTTGTAAGTATATAGCACCCATCGACATAAACCGGCAGCTTCCCCTGCCTGTCCAGTTCACGCATATATGCGTAAATACGCTCGTGAATATCATTATGTTCCGGGAAGCCTGCATCAAAAACCCCGCTCACTCCGTATTTTTCACTGAAATCGATCCAGTGCGAGATCGCCTCTCCGATCTGTTCTTCGGTCAGGCTCTTTCTTAACTGATCAAAAAGGAAGGGCCAGCTCGTGGATTCAAACGCATTCCCGGTGATATGCCCGTCCTTACGCGCAAAATAAGCGAGTTCAGGCACGGGATCCGGCGTATTATCTGTAACCCCATGCTGTTCAAGCATTTTTGAATTCACCCAGACGCTGTGACATTCTTCCTCCAGGATCACAAGTCCGCTGTCCGGACAGATAGCGTCAAGATCCTCCTTTACCAGTTCCTCGCCGTTCAAACAGGCGCGCGCCATCATGAATCTGTACGGATCCAGTCCCGGATTCTTTGCGATATATTCCGACATGAGATCCAGAGCTTCTTTTTTGCTGCCTGCCGTAATGATTTCACCCAGATCGGCATATTCAAATGCTACGCCTGTAGTGATATGTACATGGGTATCAATGATACCGGGCATGATAAATTTTCCGCCAAGATCCGTGACCTCGCCATCATAATCAGAAAGCCCTGATTCGTCACCAACATATGCGAACTTTCCGTCCTTCACCACAAGAGCGGTTGCCTGCGGGTTGTCCTTATCCGACGTGAAGATTTTTGCGTTTTTAATTATCTTGTCTGCTTTCATAGTTTTTCTCCTACAGAAATTCACTGTTCAGGTACTCTTAATGCTCGAACCTGATCAGATCTTTGAATTCCTCTTGATACCACTCATTGTTTTGTTCTGCTTTTCAGATGCAATAATATTTGGTTAAGAAATAGGTACGATCCCAGTCAAGGATCTTCCTGTCGGCTTCCTTCTCCGGATGAATATTGAACTCATCGAAGACCATCACATACCTGTCCTTCTGGTCATATACCGGCCACTCATGCGCCTTGCCGTCAGGAGAAATGTCAGCCGTAAGGGACGGATTGCCGGTCTTTGCGAATTGCACCCACATCTTGCGCAGGGTCTTGCAGAAGGTTTCATCAAGCGCCCTTCCGGTGACGAGAGTTTCCTCCGGATGATTGAATACAACAGCAAGCTCGATACCGTGTCCGCTGCGGATCAAAGGTGTACCGGATTCCGGCGTGAAGAAATAGGTATAGTTTCTTCCGCCCGCTTTTGTCTGATTCTCTGACATACGAAACAGCGGCGCGATAAATACGAGCTGATCAAATAAACGGGTGTCGCAGGTATATTCGGGACTTACGTCTCCGGCTTCTTTACAATAGCTCTCCACCAGTGCTTTCTCATCCGCCGTCAGCTGTGCCATTTTCTTTGCCTTACGGTCATCGGAAAACGCTTTGTAGAGATCAGTTCCGAAGCCCCACACGAAATAACCCATTTCATCCTTGTTGCAGCCCTGAAGAAAATCCACATTCTTCGCAGCTCCGTCCGCATAAGCTGCATAGGGATCCAAGGGCAGAATTCTTCCGTCCCGCTCCGCCCAGGTGCGAAGATTGAGTATGATCCCTGCTTCATGTAAGAACTTTTCCACATCAACCTTCTGCAGCTCAGCAACAGTTTTGCAGCCGAGAGCCTCCATCACTTCATCCGTACAGGCAATGGATTCTTCTGTAGACCGCGTAAAGACGGGAGCGCCGCTCTCGGCAATGACGCGTCGGAAATATTTCTGGACACCATCTATCAGCGGAAGCAAGGTGACGCTTGCGCCTCCGGCGGATTCGCCAAAGATCGTCACATTGTCGGGATCGCCGCCAAAGGCAGCAATATTCTCATGAATCCACTTCAATGCCTTTACCTGATCTAACATCCCCAGATTCTGGGCATCCGGATAGTCGCCTCCGTCCGGCAGATGGGACAGATGGAAGAATCCGAAAACATTCAACCTGTACTCGACAGAAACGAGGATGACATCAGGATTTTCCTGGACGAAATTGGTGCCCTCCTCCCGGGGTTCCACCACCGAGCCAATTTCAAAAGCACCGCCATGTATCCATACCATGACAGGCTTCTTTGCGCTCTGGTCCGCCACTGACTTCCATACATTCAGATACAGGCACTCTTCACTCTGCGGGTAAAGGGAGCCCACCTGACCGACGCTGCCCTCCTGGCGCGGAATCCTGCCAAAGTAGTATGCCTCGTACACACCGTCATCGCTCACACAGTCAACCGGAGCTTTCCAGCGAAGCTCGCCCGCCGGCTGCTTTCCGACATAGGGAATACCCCTGTAAGCAATGACATCCTTCGACTTCTTACCGACGAAAGTGCCGTTAATGCACTTTACCGCCAGAGACTTGTCATAATCTCCGTCAGTGATCTTTTTGTTCTCGCCATACAACGCCTGTATTCTCGCTGTTTCCTTTTTTAATGCATCCACGTCATTCGCAATACTCATTGTGTTATTCTCCTTTCAGCTTTATGTTAATTTAAAATCACACAGATGCTGTGTGCTTTGGCTTGTCCTTGTCCGCTGTGAAGATCTTCGCGTTCCTGATAATCTTATCTGCTTTTATTTTTATTCTCCTCTCTTTTCTCACTGGTGCTAAGATACGTTAGATTTCATATACACCTGCAACTCTTTTACCTCTGTTACCCTGTCTTCTATCCTGTCGCATTCTAATTCATCATCAGACACAATAAGAGCCTTTGGAAACG
>CADCPV010000132.1 GCA_902803345.1 uncultured Eubacteriales bacterium
ATCTTTACGTTAATTCTCGTGAAGCCTGATCCTGCATCAATCATTTCCGTATTGACATTTGCCTCCTGAAGAAGCCGCGTCAGTTCCATGCCGGTAAAACCCGCCGAGAAGGCGATCGCCGTACTTTCCATGCCGAGACGCGCGAGCATCATGGATACATTCAGGCCTTTTCCCCCGGGAACAATGTATTCGTTGTGCGTCCGGTTCGTTTTTCCTGCTGTAAAGGAATCCGCCGAAGCAAAATAATCGAGCGAGGGATTCAGTGTGACGGTGTAAATCATGCGGTACTTCCTTTCCGGGTTTCTTTCTGTTCGGCTTCGATTGTATCACAGAAACTGCCGCTTTGACAAGATCCTGTTTCATGCGGCGGAACGGTTGACTTTCGGGATATTTATGATAAGATACCATTAACATAAGATGGCAGGCGGGCAGATGACGCCCGCATACCGGAAAGGACTTCTATGAATAAAAAAGGAATGATGAGAAAGGCTGCCGCGGCGCTTCTTTTTTTGCTGCTCTTCGGGGTGGTTCTCGGCGGATGTTCCGGCAAACCGAAGTTCCAGAAGCTCCATGTGGAGGGCATCAATCTCGTCAATGAAAAGAACGAGCCGGTACAGCTGAAGGGGATCAGCACCCACGGTCTCGCCTGGTTCCCGCAGTACGTCAACAAGGAATGCTTCCACCAGCTTCATACGGAATGGGGCTGCGATATCATCCGGCTCGCGATGTACACGCAGGAAAACATGGGCTATACAACGAAAACCGGCGACCCGGAAAAGCTGAAGGAACTGATCGATACCGGCGTGAAACTCTGTACGGAAGAGGGCATGTACGCGCTTATCGACTGGCACATCCTCTCGGACGGCAATCCGAACATGCACAAGGACGAGGCGATTGCCTTCTTTGACGAAATGTCGCAGAAATACAAGGACTACGACAATGTCCTCTACGAGATCTGCAACGAGCCCAACAACTGCCAGTGGGATGTGATCAAGGCCTACGCCGAAGAAGTGATCCCGGTTATCCGCAAAAATGATCCGGATAGTATTGTAATCGTCGGAACCCCGAGCTGGTCCAAGCTCGTTCAGGCCCCGACCTACAATCCGCTGGAGTTTGAAAACGTCATGTACACGCTCCATTTCTATGCGGAAACGCACAAGCAGTCGCTTCGCAATGACGCCATCGACGCCATGAATAAAGGCATCCCGATCTTCGTCACCGAGTACGGCATCTCCGACTCCTCCGGCAAAGGCATTGCAAATACCGAAGAAGGCGACAACTGGACCGCTTTCCTCGATGAGCACCACATCAGCTCCTGCTGCTGGAACCTCTCCAATAAAGACGAGACCTGCGCGCTCATCAAACCGGAATGCAACAAGACCTCCGGTTTCACGGATGACGACCTCTCCGATTCCGGCGCCTGGCTCAAAAAATACCTGCAGAAAGAGTAATATTTTACGGGGACAGACCCCGGATCCGTTAATCTCTGTAAATCAGAAAACACCTTCTTTTTTCAGTGGGAGCACACATCTGGCCACTGTTTTGAAGAAGGTGTTTTCTTTATGAATCTTTTTTGTATGGTTTTTGAGGATTACTTCACGCTGCCGGGAATGACAACCTGATCTTCGTCACAGCAAGGGTCTACGTAAGCCGGTTCCGGTTCTTTCTCGCGGCTCTTCGTCGTATCGCCCAGACCGGTCATTTCCGAGAACATTACTGCATTTTTCACACTTGAAACCATGTCTGTCGGAATGATGATCTTGGCCGAATGGCCGTCCGCCACCTTCACCATGGCTTCATAGCGTTTCAGCTCCAGAACACGCTCGTCAATCTGGGCGTTCAGCAGTTCCTTGATGCCGTCCGCTTCTGCCTTCTTGCTGAGGAAAATGGCCTGCGCTTCACCCTGTGCCCGGGCGATCCTCGCATCGCGCTCACCTTCCGCGGCGAGCACCATGGCCTGCTTGTCACCTTCTGCTCTTGTAATAACCGCCTGCTTATGGCCTTCTGCCTCGAGGACCGTCTGCCGGCGCTCACGTTCCGCCTTCATTTCCTTTTCCATTGATGCGCGGATTTCCGCGGGCGGAATGATGTTTTTCAGCTCCACGCGCTCGACCTTGATGCCCCAGCGGTCTGTCGCTTCATCGAGTGTCTGCGTCAGACGGCCGTTGATCGTATCACGCGAGGTGAGGGATTCGTCGAGCGTCAGCTCACCGACGATGTTACGAAGGGTCGTTGCCGACAGATTCTCAAGCGCCACCACCGGGTCATGTGCACCGTATGCAAACAGTTTCGCGTCAAAGATATGGAAATATACGACCGAGTCGATCTGGATTGTAACATTATCCTTCGTGATCACGGGCTGCGGCGGCGTATCCAGCACCTGCTCCTTCAGAGACGCCCGCTTCGCGACACGCTCAATGATCGGTATTTTCAGATGCAGGCCGGCCTCCCAGGTCTTCCTGTACTTACCGAGACGTTCCACAACAAAGGACATTGCCTGCGGTACGATAATGATATTCCTGAAAATCACAATCAGGATAAAGATGATAAGCGCAATGGCAAGAATAATGCCAAATACTTCTCCGGGTCCCATAGTAACCTTCCTTTCTCAGTGCTGACGGGGCGGCTTCCGCCTGCCCGTCTGTTTCATGGCTTTTTACAGTTTATAGTATAACGCGCTTTTCCAAAAAGGTAAAGCAGGAAAACCGACGGATTAGCTGTCTTTATTCTCCTCTTCGGGGGGATTTTTATGGAAAAGCCTCGCGGAAAGACCGGAAATGATCTCCCGAAGTGCCGGAACGCGCAGCAGGTATAAAAGCAGGAAGTCCGACGCAAAGAATACTGCAGCAGAAACCACAAGGATCAGAATATTCCTCCATGAAAAATACCGGAAGCCCCAGGCAAGCGCGCCTGACAAAAGAAGCGCCAGCAGAATCCGAAGGTACGGAATACCGGAAAAGAGCGATTTCAGTTCTGTCCGAAGCGCCCATGCCTGTACAACAAGTACCGCCAGTTCTGCCGCAAGTGTTCCGATCGCGGCACCGGCCGCTCCAAATCGCGGAATCAACAGAAGATTCAGCACAAGATCCGTTCCCGCCCCGATGACTTCCGACAGGAACACAGCTTTTTCCCGCTTCAGCGGGACCAGAATCTGCATGCCGAGGATGTTCGTAAGACCGATCAAAAGCAGTGTCGGCATCAGGATCTGAAGGGATGCTGTGCCCGGCAGGAACTCTTCCCCGGCGATCAGGATGACACTTTGCCGTGCATACAGGAAAAAATACAGTGCGGCAGCGGGTGCAATCAGAAAAACAACACCAAGTGCGCGGCGGCTCATGGTCCGGAACTCTTCAAAGCGTTTCTGTTCCACATAATAGGAAGCGCGCGGCAGCAGCACTGCCCCAAGGGAGGTGACCATCGCCGACAGTGCGGTTTTGATCTTCGCAGCCGTCCCGTAATAGCCGGTCTCGGTATCGCCCTTCATAAAGCCGAGCATCAGGGTGTCCAGATTGGTATAAATTGTCACAGCAAAAGACATCAGGAAAAATGTCATGACCGGGCGGAGGTGCCGCCGGATCGAAAGCCCTTTTACCGGTTTCAGCCGGATATAACGGCGGATCGAGAGGAAATTCAGGAAGAAGTGTCCGTAGAGCGCCAGCGTCAGGATCAGGCCGTAGCGAAGAACATGCGACTCTGAGCGGACCATCAGAAACATCAGCACCAGTGCCAAGAGCTTGACCGCCACCGAGCGGACTGCCATGAAAGTATAGTCCTCGACAGCCATGAACAGCCATTCCATACCGATCATGGACAGTACAAGGCAGGAGCTCATCAGGATGATCAGCGTTTTCTCGTCACGGAGCCTTGGGATGGCCAGAATGCC
>CADCPV010000133.1 GCA_902803345.1 uncultured Eubacteriales bacterium
CCCACACTGATGAAATGGGACCTGTGTGAAATATTGCTCGCATGCCGGGAGCATTTTGAAAGGACTTCTTTCCTTCTCCTTACGAACGGGCGCAGCTTCAGCAGCGACGAATACAGGGAAAAAATCCTGGAATGTGTGCCTGACCGAATCCGGTTCGGAATCCCCCTGCATGCTCCCGAAGCCGCTCTTCATGACCGTATTTCGGGAATCCCAGGCAGTTTTGCCCAGACTACATACGCCCTGCTTCATCTGCAGCACAGGATCACGCTGGAAATCCGTATAGTGGTATCAAAACTCAATTACCGCTTTCTGCATGAGATCGCGGCATATATAGCCAATCATTATCCACAAACAAAAGTGGTTTGCTTCATGGGAATGGAACTGCTCGGGAGCGCCGCGCTACGTCGGGATATGCTGTGGATCGATTATTCGGAAACGATTGCCGCACTGGACGCCGCAGCCAAAATTCTGATCTCGTCGGGAATCGATATGAAGATTTACAACTATCCTCTCTGTTCACTTCCGAACCACCTCTGGAGTCTGGCCGTACAAAGCATATCGGACTATAAAACGAGTTACCGTCCTGAATGCGCATCATGTTCCGTCCGTTCCGCATGCGGAGGCTTTTTCTCCTCCACAGTAAAATATAAGGGGATTTCAGTACACCCCATTATGGAAGATCATCATGAGAAGTGATTTTACAGCAAAAGAAATAGAACCGGGCATCTTTCTTGTGACAAATTACGCCGGTTATCATGTTATTCTGAATGCGACAGAGTATAGTGCTTTTCTCTCCGGCCAGCCGGAGGAAGATACGAAAGAATATCTGAAAAGTAATTATTTCTTCTCGGAAGAGAACCGGGAGATCTTTATCGGTAAATATGCGGAAGCTGTCAGGGATTCCCGTGAATATCTGTTTTCTCCCCCATGCCTGCATATCTTTGTCCTGACCTCTTCCTGCAATCTGAATTGCGTCTACTGTCAGGCTTCGACCCATGCCAAGGGAGAGAAGATGAGCAAGGAGGATGCACGGAAATTTGTCGATATAGCGCTTTCTTCACCGTCGGGAGTTCTGTCATTTGAATTTCAGGGTGGAGAGCCGTTGCTGAATTTTGAGACTTTGAGATTTATTGTAGAATATGCGGAACAGAATAAAGGAACAAAGGAAATCCAGTTCAATCTGGTGTCCAATCTGATTGCCCTGGATGAAGAGATTCTTGCTTTTCTGGTTGAGCACAAGGTACATATTTCCACTTCTTTAGATGGAGATATGCTGACGCATAATCTGAACCGCCCGCATATTTCTGAGAATTCCTTCCTTATGTGGCAAAAAAGGTACGATCAGGCCAGAGCGGTCTGTTCTGAGACGATCGGAGCAATCCAGACGACCACACGCCATTCTCTGGAAAAATATCGTGAAATCGTTAACTCATATATTGAGAACGGATTCCACTCTGTTTTTCTGCGCCCACTCACTCCTCTGGGTTTTGCGGCGGATCGATGGCGAGAGATTGGTTATACGGCGGAAGAGTTTCTTTCCTTCTATCGAAACGCACTGACGTATATCATTGACTGCAACAAGCGAGGGGTTCGGCTTGTTGAAGGACACGCCGTACTTTTTCTGAGAAAGATCCTGCTTCACCGGGCGGGAAACTATACCGAGCTTCGTTCCCCTTGTGGAGCCGTCCTCGGCCAGATTGCTTATCACTATGATGGGGGTATTTATACCTGTGATGAAGGCAGAATGCTGGCGGACATGGGGGATCCTGCTTTTCGGATCGGAACATCCGACTCTAAATACGAGGATCTGGTTCGGTCGCCTGTATGCAAAACGATGGCTACGGCATCCTGTCTCGAATTGCTTCCTGGCTGTTCGGACTGCGTTTACGCTCCGTACTGCGGAGTATGCCCTGTTCTCTGTTATGCAGAGTCAAAATCTGTATTTCCGCAGAGTCCCAATGATTATAAGTGTTCTATATATAAGGGCATGCTTGATCTGATGTTCAAGTACCTGATTCACGGGGATGAAGATGTGAAGCGCATATTCTATGAATGGGTGGAATAACGATGCCATCGGCTGGATATTGCCGAGGGCGAGTTCCTTGAGCAGTTTCATACGGATCACCGTCCTTCCGGGACACAACGATACTCTAACTCTCCCGGTTCTCCTCATTTCACCACATCCTCCATCGGGTCCGCCGTCAGGATCTCGAGCATCATCTGCGCGCCGAGGACGAAGCCTTTGACGAAGAGGTCATGGTCGTTCTCGACGGAAAGGTCGATTTCAGCCTGAGAAGCGGCATCAAACAGGGCTTTCTGCTCCGGGGACAGGGTTTCGATCAGCTTATCCTGACGCGCATTCACCTCGTCCAACAGCTTCGCGTAAACACCGTCTTTCTTGAAGTTCCGCATCATTGGCTGGATATTGCCGAGGGCAAGCTCTTTCAGCAGTTTCATCTGGATCACCGTCCTTCCGGCACACAACAATACCACAGGACGCCACGGAAGTCCAGAAACATTTTTGTGAACTCGTCAGGGGTCGGTACTGGCGACCTCTGCGTCATAAACCGGGACGAGTCGGAAATACCCCGTCGAAAACTGCGACTCTATGTAAAGTGTTGTCTTTATTGGGATATAGACGGTGTCGCAAACCACGACAGGGACTCCTGTGCACCACGTCCGCTCACACTGCCGCTGTGGGCATTCTTCTGTCGGAGGAACCGTTGCCCTACCTGACCGCACGAGCCCGCCAAATCGCCCGGACGGGGCGGACAGG
>CADCPV010000134.1 GCA_902803345.1 uncultured Eubacteriales bacterium
AGCAGAAGGAATTCTCTGGATCCAAGTATTTTTTTGAACACGGATTTATTCTGCATTATCTTGCCTCCTGTCTGCTGTTCGCGCCTTTTTCCATCGCCAGTTCAAGGATCGCTTCCTGCGTCGCCTCATCACGGGAAAGTTCTCCGGTCTTCCGGCCGTTGCACATGACCACGATACGATCCGCCATACCCAGGATCTCCGGCATTTCAGAGGAGATCAGGATGATCGCATATCCCTTCAGTGCCAGGTCGCCCATGATCGCATAGATCTCGGCTTTTGCGCCAACGTCCACGCCCTTGGTGGGCTCGTCCATGATAACGACCTTCATTTCCTGGGAAAGAGCCTTGGCTACGACGACCTTCTGCTGGTTTCCGCCGGAAAGCGAGCTGGCCGGCTGGAAGATATCCACGGCCTTGGTGTCCACTTCCTCCAGCAGATCCTTGGACAGATCTCTCTCTTTCTTCTCGTCGTTGAAGCCATTGTGAGCATATTTGCTGATGGTAGGCAAGGTCACGTTTCTGCCCAGGCCCCAGCTCATGATCAGACCTTCTTTCTGACGGTCCTCCGGGAGTAGAATGATTCCCAGATCCATAGCGTCAGAGGGCTGCTTGATGTGGACCTCCTGGCCCTCCAGATATACCTTTCCTTCATCTGCATGCGTGATGCCGCAGACGCTTTCCACGACTTCCGTACGTCCTGCACCGACCAGTCCGGTCATACCCACGATCTCGCCGGCATGGACTTCGAAGGAAACATCCTTATAAAAACCGGTTCTGGAAAGATGCTCGATCCGGAGCATTTCTTTTCCGATCTGCACTTCCGGCTTCGGAAACAGATCATTGATCTCACGGCCGACCATGGCTTTGATCAGATCTGCATTGGTGATCCCGTTGACATCGTAAGTACCGATATACTGAGAATCCCGGAACACAGTGACACGGTCTGCCAGACGATACATATCTTCAAAACGATGAGAGATGAAAATGATCGAAACACCATCTGCTTTCAGCTTATCTACCAGAGTATACAGCTTTTCTGATTCTGATTTGGTCAGGGAAGCCGTAGGCTCATCCAGGATGATGATCCGCGCGTTCGTGGACATGGCCTTCGCGATCTCGACCATCTGCTGCTGCGCTACCGAAAGGTTGCCCATCTCCGCCGAAGAATCAAAATCCGCGTCCAACTGCTGCAGAAGCTTGTTGGCTTCACCTTTCATGGATCTCCAGTCTATCATCCGGCCTTTCATGATCTCATGGCCCATGAAGATATTCTCCGCAACGGTCAGATGCGGATAGGATGTCGGATGCTGATACACAGCCGCGATACCGGCAGCGGAAGCGTCTCTCGGTCCTTTAAAGTCCACTTTCTGACCATTCAGGAACATTTCGCCTTCTTCTGCCTTGTGCACCCCGGTGATGACCTTGATGAAGGTGGACTTGCCTGCGCCGTTCTCCCCCATAAGAGCATGAACTTCGCCGGGCTTCAGCTGAAAATGTACATTATTCAGCGCCTTGACACCCGGGAAGATCTTTGTGATGCCTTTTAACTCAAGAATATACTCAGACACTGTTCGTCTCCTCTCTTGATATTTGCGGGCCGGTCTATGCCGGTACGCATAGTTTTCTTACATCAACTTTATGTATATATTCTATCATTTTGCATTTTTTTTGAAAATCGGAATATTTTTTGATTGCGGGTAATATTTTTTGGGATTTCTGTACACAGTCTTTCTCCATTTCTCTTTTTCCTCTTTTGCGTCCGGCTTGTTTCCTGTATAATAGACACATATTTCAGTATCGAATACAAAGTCTGCAAAAGGAGCTGCCATGACATTACTGATCGTAGATGACGAAGAACTGACCCGTTCCGGCGTCATTTCTTCCATTGACTGGGAAAAACTAGGGATCACGGAGATCTTTCAGGCGGAGGATGGTCTCCGGGGTCTGGAGGCTGCGCGGGCGTATCATCCGGAAATCATCCTGTCCGACGTACGCATGCCCCGGATGGATGGGATCACCATGCTAAAGAACCTGGAAGAAGAACTTCCGGATACCTCCGTTATTTTTATGAGTGGTTATTCCGACAAGCAGTATCTGAAGGACGCGATCCGGCTGCGGGCTGTCCGATATATCGATAAACCGATTCAGGCTTCAGAGGTACACGACGCGGTCCAGGAAGCGATCCGGCTGTACCAGTCCCGGCTTCATTCCCACCGGGGACAGCAGATTCAGTCGATCGAAACCCGTGCAGAGCTGGCAAGGCTCCTGACATCTCCCTCCGGTGCCGATATGGAAGAGATCCGTCGACTGTCTTCCTCCCTGCAGCTTGCCCTGGACGAAAAAACCTGGTTCACCACTGTGATCATCCATGTCTCCCGTGCCATAGAACCGACTCTCATGCCGCAGGAAAATGTCCTGCATGGTCTGGAAGCTTTTCTGGGCGGACTGGGACTCACCTGCCTGTATGTGACTCGCAGGATCCAGTATATGGTTTTTGAGATCATCGGGAATGAATCTCTTCCTGAAACGATCCTTCATGCGATCCTGTCCTACCTGAAAAGCCAGATTTCCGCTGAGGGAAGCTTTTATATCACTGCCGGTGAGAGCGTTCAAGGCATCTCCAATGCTTTCATCTCCTATTCCTCGGCGGTAGGACTGATCCAGAACAGTTTTTTCTTTCCGACAGGGTCGATTCTTACCGCAAAAGACCCGGATACGTCAGTCTCTCCGGCCGCGCCGCCTGATTCCCGCTTTGCCCACGCTCTTTCCTCCCAGAATCCGGAGGAGGCAGAGGAGTTCTTACGCGAGCTGCAGCAGCACTATACGAACAGCAGGCAAAGTCTGCCCAATCTGGCCAGAGACAGGTACTACCGGCTTTTCATGCAGATCGAAAACGAACGGGTCCGGACTCCCCTTCCCACTGGTGAAGAAGGCACCATCCTTTCAGCCATGGAACGATGCTTTTCTTATCAGGACCTGCATGAAACCCTGGTGCAGAAAACAAAGGAATACTTTAAAGATCTGGAAAAAGAGACTCCGAAACCGGAGAGTACAACGATCCAGATGATCGAAGAATACATCAGTCAGAACTATATGCGCGATGGTCTGTCGGTAAAGGATATCAGCACTCATGTATTTCTGTCTGCCTCCTATGTCTGCACCGTGTTCAAGAATGAAACCGGCAGGACTCTGAGCCAGTATATCACTGAATACCGGATGGAAAGAGCAAAGCAGCTTCTCTCCGACCCGCGCTACCGGATCACGGACATTTCTTCACAGGTCGGGTACAGTGACGGAAACTATTTTGGGAAAAGCTTTAAAAAATACACCGGAATGACACCCTCGGAATATCGTGAAAGCCGGAAAGCATAAAAAAGGAGGACCGGATGACACTGTTCAGGAGAATGTATCAACATTATCAGGATCTGAACCTGCAGCGCAAGCTGACCCTCGTGCTGGTTCTTATCGTGTTCATTCCCGGCCTGTTTACCGTCGGTTTTTTCTATAACCGTCTGTACCGGCTGGTCGTTTCAGACACGATCCGCGAGGAGCAGACTGCTGCCTCCAACGTTGTTCCCCAGATCAACGGGATCCTGGAAGACATTATACAAACCTCCACGGACCTTACGAAGCTTTCCCTGTACCGGAAGCTGTTTTTCGCCCCGGTGAACGAGCCGGTATCTTCTCTTCTTTCCTCTCCGGATGGACAACGTTTTGCAAGAGAGGTGGACAGTCTTCTTTCCTCCTCTCCTGCTGACATGATCCGTATCTACCTGGATATTCCCGAGGAAGATCTTCTGTCAGATGTGGTGAACCCGGATGCTGCAGCCCTTTTCGGCACAGTTCGAAACCGTCGTTCTTACTGGAGGGGTATTTTCAGCGGATCCGATGAAAAAGCCCTCTTCTGTCCTCCCATGTATCTGGGCAGCGAAGAAAGAAAGTCTTTCGGTGATGAAGCGTATATCCGTTCTACCACCATCTATTACCGTGGAGAAGCCGTTCCTGCTTATATCGCCTGTTACTATTCCGGTACGCTGTTCACCGACCTGCTGCAGAAAAACCTGGCCCTGGAAGGGAGTGTTTCCTATATTATTAATGACCGTGACAGCATCGTCGCATCTACGGATGACTCGCTTACCGGTATTTACCGTCTGGATTATGACAGCATTGAAAGCTCGTTCATGTCTTCCTACAGCTTTGTTCCGCGAACGATCCTGAATAAAGACGTCTACGCTGCCTATTACAGTATCAGTGCGCCTCGCTGGTTTCTGGTCACGGTGCTCCCTGAAGAACCTATGATCCGGCAGGCGGCGTTTTCACTGATGCGCCTCGTCCTTCTGTATCTGGGCCTCCTGATCCTGGCCTTTCTGATCGCAGCTTTCCTGTCCCGTTCTATTACCAGCCGGATTTCTTCCGTCATCGAGAGAATGAATTCTGTCCGGGAAGGACCCCCGACTCCCATGGAACCTTCTCCGGCAAAGGACGAGATCGGCGAGCTGATCAACACCTACAACTACATGACAGAACGAATGAATCAGCTTCTGGAAAAACAGGCGCAGGATGCGGAG
>CADCPV010000135.1 GCA_902803345.1 uncultured Eubacteriales bacterium
CATCGTCATGCCGCAGCCGTTTGACATACCCTGCATGAAAATCCGGTCGGAATCGATATTGTATTTTTCCTTCATCTTCTCAATGACCGCAAAGATGAATTTGATGTCGTTGTTTTCATCAATCGGCACTGCCCGCGGGGTCGGAACGCCGTCGATATCCCCAAGTTCATTGAAAGGGCTTCCGGGTACCGGTTCCATGGCCCAGAAATGATTCACCGGATGCTCCGGCGTCGTTCCCGTCGGATAGACCACGATGAATCCCTCGCGTTCCGCAACATAGGACCAGCTGGTGTAAACGCACTGCGCCCAGCCGTTCATCATGCCGCCGTGGAGGCTGACGACAAGCGGCACCTTCTTCGATCCGTCATAGCTTGACGGCACATATTCGAACCAGTTTCCGGGCACGCCGGGCACGAGCTGCTCATTGAATTCCTGCAGTCTTTCCGGATAGGGCTGGGAATTGTTGCCGCCCTCATTGACCACGATATCGCTGTGGTAAAGCTTCGGCGGAAGGTAGTCGCGGTTGTCATCGTCGGGGGTTCCCGGACGGAGTTTGAAGTATTCGTTCATATCGGTTCTCCTCAGTCGAATTTCAGCGTAAATTTGGGGGCTACCTTGTCGTAGACTTCCATCAGCTCGTCGTCGTGATTTGCGACGCAGCGGCATTCCTTATCGACGATCATGGTCCAGTTCTTTCCTTCGCGGACCGGCTTCCACTCCGGCAGATACTCGTTATTGGGGTCGCCGTATTTCACGAAATTGTGCACCATCGTCGAAAGCGCTGCCGCATATTTCTGGCCGTAGTCCGGATCGTTCAGCGCGAGCACCTTGTCTTCGTTCATGAAAATGAAGCCGACTTCGCCGCCGTGCCAGATCGGAATCTGCCCGTCTTCCGGGACCGTATAAGCGCCGAGGAAGAGGTAAACATTCTCGTTGCCCGCCGCAACATGGGCATAGGCGGAAGCTACTGCCGACATGCGCGCGCCGGAATCGAGGTATGCAAGATCCAGGATGTCGTGGTCCGGATAAGCTTTCCGGAAAAGATCCATCACCTGGTCCGCGCCTTCGCCGAGGCTGTTACGAAGGTACGCGATCCGTGCCTCCTCATCCATCAATTCCTTTTCGTCTGCGGTCAGCTTGCAGATCGGGAATTCACCGAGCACCGAGCCGTAAATGAAGGGCTTGTCCTTGGAGAAAGGCATCAGGCCGACCTGTGTCGGGTAGCCCGGGAAGAAGTCGTTTTCGACCGGCGCGAAGAACAGGGGATTCGAAACCTTCCTGCAGGCTGCGACGAGATCCTGATAGGAAACCTCGTAAATCTTCTCGATGTTCTCTTTTGTAATGCCCAGCTCATCGAGCATCTTTTTCGCGGTCTCGCGGCTGCGCTCTCTTGTCGTGAATGCCGGGCCCTTGCCGCCCATCGCACCGGAAAGGCAGATGCCGCGCTGGAAATAGTCCTTTGCCTCTTCGATCTGGAACAGGCACTGTACCTTTCCGCCGCCGCCGGAATGTCCGCAGATCGTGACATTTTCCGGGTCGCCGCCGAAAGCCGCCACATTCTCGTGAATCCATTTCAGTGCCGCAATCAGGTCCCAGATGCCGGCATTGACGGAGTTCTTGAATTCCTCGCCATAGTCCTCTAAGTTCGTGTAGCCGCAGATATTCAGCCGGTGATTGATGGAAATGAAAATCACGTTTCCGTAATGCGCCGTGTTGAAGCCGTCGAAGGAAATCTCTTCGAAGGCGTTGCCGGCAAAGAAGCCGCCGCCGTGAATCCAGACGAAGACCGGAATCTTCTCGCCGTCCTTCGGCGCCCAGATGTTCAGGTTCTGGCAGTCTTCGCTCTGCTTCTCGAGGACATGGATTCCCCGGTAATAGGCGAAGGGGTTGACTTCCATAGCGTGCATGGAAATGGGGCCGTGCCTGTATGCATCCTTGATGCCTTCCCAGGGCTCGATTTCCTCGGGCAGATGGAAGCGTTTTGCATGCGCATAGGGCACGCCCATGAAAATGTTGACATCGCCGTAGCAGACGCCGCGAAGTTTTCCATTGGTCGTCTCGACGACGGGTCTTTTCCGTTCAAATACAAACTGGTTCATAAGGATCTCCTTTTCGTTTCGTACTGTACTGACTGGATTATACCCGATCTTTTCCTGTCACGCTTTCAAGAGTCTGACTTTCAATTTCAAATTTCTGTTGTCTGACAGGAAAGAGCCCTCGGATGCCCGGGAATCGCGCACGTTTTTGAATAGGATGGTTACATTTTCTTTTAATTTTCCGGCCCTGCTGTGGTATACTTTCAGACAGAAACACAGACTGATGAAACTGTTACGATAAGGAGGTTTTCATGGAAGACAGTGTAAAGAAAAGATATGAAGAGATGCAGAAGGCGCGTCTTCTGTTCTGCCGCGAATTCGGCGCCGAAATCAACAAGGCGATCCCGAAGTACGAGGATCCGACCCGCTACCCGGTGGATAAGCTGATTGAACTGTTCAAGTTCTCGTGGAAGCTTCGCGACCGCTCGCTTTCGCAGCAGGAGAAGGATGCGCTGAAGGCGGAATTCATCGCTAAGCGCGACGCGATCGAGCCCCTTCCCGATGCGCCGGACCGCGTCTACCTCTGGAAAGAGGGAAATATGCCGCAGGAGACGGTCTATACCGAGAATCCGGACCATCTGAATGACCACGAGCCGGATTTCAAGCCCTATTACCTCGAGATGCTGATCCCCGATGACAAAACCCCGATCGGCGGCATCGTCTTCGTCGCGGGCGGCTCCCACGGCGCCGGTACAATCAATGAGTGCTATGAAGTCGGCCTTGAATTCAACGAACTCGGCTACCAGTGCTTCATCCTGCAGTGCCGCCCGAATATGTGCCCCTGGTCCCGCCTCGACACGGCAACTGACGCAGCCCGCGCCTTCCAGCTGATCCGTGCGAACGCCGAAAAGTACCGCCTCGAAAAGGACCGCCTCGCCTACGCCGGCTTCTCAAACGGCGGCGTGACCGGCGACGCCTGCATCGAATTCTACTCCGAAGGCCAGAAGGTTCAGGATTACTACCCGGACTACGTTCCGGATGAAATTGACGAAGAATACGGCGCCGAGAATGCCTACCTCTGCGTCTACGGTGCACGCCACCTCGGAACAGTCCTCTCACGCGAGGATTTCAAGTATCCGCCGACCTTCTTTGCGATCGGCCGTAAGGATTTCGGCTGCATCGCCAATATGAACGGGCTTCTCCCCTGGCTGCTCTCAAAAGAAGTCCCGGTCGAGATCCACACCTTCGCCGGTCATCCGCACGGCTATGCCGGCTGGAAAATCATCGACGGCAAAGGCGACTACAATTTCGACCTCTGGATCACCCATGCCGACGTCTTCCTCCGCGATCTCTTCGTCGGCTACGACCCGAACCTGGTCAGCTGAATCCTCAGCCGCTTCCCGGACGCAGGGGCCGTGGATAGTCGCAACCCGGACGCGGCTTTCTGTCAGACAGGCCCGGACGCAGGGGCCGCGTCCGGGTCGAAAGCCCCTGCGTCCGGGTGGGAACTGCCTGCGGTCAGGGGAGTTGCTTAAAGCTGACTTTGCGGAGGAGCGCGGAGATATTCGCTTTGTCTCCTTCTGCGCTGATCCGGACCGGGCACATGCCCGGATAAACCTGCCCGATCAGGATCTTCTCCGGCGCCGGAGAAATCACCTGAAAGATCTGCCCGTCGATTCCGTCCTTTAACCCGTAAAGGGTCTCATCGTCGAGCACACCGCTGCCCGGATCCTCCGTCTGCCTCTGTTTTTCCTGCCGTTCCAGATTGCCTTCGATTATGGTCGGAATCTCCACCCGATAAAGCACGTTTCGGAAGCTGATGACAATGAAATGCGTGCCCTGCGTCCGAACCTGCATCCTCCGGTCTTTATTGACGGTCACCTCTACCCGGCTTCCGTCCTCCGATTCCAGCACGCGTGTCACGCGCTCCCTGGATCCAAAGTATACAAGAAGCTGTACCGCTGCAGCCAGAAGGAGCAGTGCTGCGACGCCGATCGCCGCGAACTTTATCATCCTCTTTTTCTTCCGCACTGCACGAAGCGACTCTTCCGAATTCTCTCCGCCCTGGAATGGCTCCCAGGACACCAGATCGTTTCCTTTTACGGTCAGGATTCCTTTCGAACCGGCTGCATAGGACACTTTTCTGTGGAGCCCGCCGATCGTTGCTTCAAACAGACTGTCATCCTCACAGCGGAACAGTACTTTCCACCGTTCTCCCGAACCGGCCAGATTCAGCGGCGCACCGGAGCGGGTTACACCGGACAGGACGGTTCCGAGCGGATTCACAAAACTTGCGTCTTTTACAGAAATAATTTCTGCAGTTTTCATCTCTTTTTTCATGACAGATACCCTCCTTCCGATTCTACCATATCACCGGCGGCTCCGGCAATAAACCGCAAAATCAGCGGAATAACTGCAGCTATTTTCTGTCATTTTTATTCAAATGCCAGCACGACCGAGAGCTTCGGCTCATTTGTCGTGCGGTACTTCTCCTGCAGAACCGGTCCGCAGGAATTCGAGCCGATGCCGCACATCTCGCCGTCCAGACAGAGCACGGTAAATCCGCTCCGATCCAGTTCGAAATTGTGCTTTTTCGCGGTCAGCTCCTCTTCCGTGTAATGAGAGGCGTTAAAGGAGAAGCTGTCACCGAACACATGCAGCTTTGCGCCGGATGCGTTCGTCAGGACAAGCTCCTCGCAGCCCCAGTGTGAACCGTTTTCCTGGGGTTTCAGGTAGTCCTCATGCATCTCGGAGACGGTATCCATGAAGGTGTCCTTAAAGCTTGCGCGTCGTTTGTCAATATAGCTCTCGTAAGGCCCGTAGCCGACGTATTCGACCTGTTCGAAATCATTCGGGAGGAAGAGCCGGACGCCGAAACGCGGCAGGAAGGGCAGCGAAGGAAGCTTCTTCCCTCGGATGTCAAGGCGGATTTCACCGGTGTCGGAGATCTCATAGCGCGCAGTCAGATCCAGGAATTTCTGGAGGAAGATTGCCGCTGCACCGAACTTCGCGGTCAGGACGAGAAGCCCGTCTTCGTACGATACCTTCGTGCTGTAGGAACGGATCGTCATGCGGTCGTAGCCTGCCTTCTCCCACTCCATTCGCTGCGCGCGGTCATTGTCGGTCGGCGCGCGCCAGATATTGAGGGCCATCGGCGCATTCAGGTAGCTGACATTGTTGTTCACAAGCTTCGTGAAAGCGGCTTTCGTTTTGTCGTATTCATAGCGGAAACAGCTGCCTTCAATCACGAGAAGATCGCCGTGATCCGTGCATTTCGGCGCCTTTTCGCTCTCGATATCCACATCCACCGTCATGACCGGGACCAGGTACTGGTCAAAGCCCAGCTCATCCGGCAGGTAGTCCGGCGTATCCGTGCGAAGATTCAGATAGCGGAACAGCACGCTTACCCGGAAATCCGAAGGAATTTCCTCAGGAACCGTCACGCTGACCGTCTTATGGGGTTTGCAGGAAAGATCCGCGAAAATGCCTTCGCCGATCGTCTCGCCGTCACGGCGGATTTCATAGGCAATCCCGATATTTCCCGCAAGATCCGTGAAGTCGAGCATGTTTTTAAAGGTAAACTTCTGTCCCTTCCCGGACACAAGACGCACCGGACGAAGCACATTTTTGAGCTCCAGAAGCCCCGTGTGCGGGGTGCGGTCCGGATAGACCAGACCGTCCATGCAGAAGTTCCCGTCATTGTGCACATCGCCCCAGTCGCCGCCGTAGTAGTACTTGTCACGGCCGTCCGGGGTTTTGCCCATATAGACGCTGTGATCGCACCATTCCCAGACGAAGGCGCCGCAGAGCCGCGGATAGCGGTAAATAATCTGCCAGTAATCCTCGGGATCGCCGGGGCCGTTGCCCATCGCATGGGTATATTCACAGAGAATCATCGGAACATTCTTTGGGAAGCCGCCGTTGATTTTGGCCATCTGCTGCATATGCTTTGCTTCGATGCCGTTCTTTGCGTAGTCCTCCAATTCTTCCAGCGAAGGATACATCCGGGAGTACAGATCCAGCGCGGTGAAATCCAGTACATCCACTTCTCTTTTGTAACGTTTGTATTCAAAGGTGATCGGGTTCTCTGGATCAATTGCCCAGCCGCCGTGAATCGAACCCTCATAATGGCAGAGACGCGACGGATCCCGGTCTTTCACAAAATGTCCCGCAAGTTCAAAGTTTCCGCCATAGCCTGCCTCGTTTCCAAGGGACCAGATCAGAACGGAAGTGACATTCTTGTCCCGCTCCACATTCGCTTCCACACGGTCGAAAATCGCGTCCGCAAAATCCGGATTGTCCGCGAGGATGTTGTAGCTGGAGGTATAGCTGCCGCCATAGAGTTCGACGCCGCCGTGAATCTCAAGATCCGTCTCGTCAATCACATAGAGGCCGATCTCGTCACAGAGTTCCAGAAGCAGCGGGGAGTTCGGATAATGGCTCGTCCTAACGGCATTGAAGTTATGGGCCTTGATCATCGTAATGTCCCGGGCGATCTCTTCATAGGTTACCGCATAGCCGTTTTCGGGACTTGAATCGTGACGGTTCACGCCCTTAAACTTGATCGGCTGCCCGTTCAGTTTCACGATATCGCCGTCAACTTCGATCTTCCTGAAACCGACCTTTTTCGCAATGACTTCATTGCCGCCCTTCAGGACCAGCGTATAGAGATACGGATTCTCCGCGTTCCAAAGCACCGGGTTCTGCACCTTCAGAACCGGATTTTTGCCCTCTGCAGAAGCGATTTCCTCTCCGTCCGCGTCATACAGCCGGGCTGTGACTTTGACATTGCCCCTGACCTTCATGTCAACTAAAAGCTCCGCACGGGAGAAGCTTTTATTGAAACTTTGATGCAGGAAGAAATCCTCAATCCGGTTTGCCGGCCGAAGCAGAATGTAAACGTCCCGGAAAATACCGTTCATCCGAAGCTTGTCCTGGTCTTCAAGGTAGGTCCCGTCCGACCACTGGTACACGAGCACCGCGAGCCGGTTCGGACCGGGCTGCACCGCTTTCGTGATGTCGAATTCCGTGGGACTGTGCGAGACCTGACTGTAGCCGATAAACTGTCCGTTCACCCAGACATAATAGCAGGAATCAACCCCTTCAAAGACGAGATGCTTCTCGAAGCGGTCATCGTCAAGCTCGAATTCGCGGATGTAGATGCCGCAGGGGTTGTCCTCGGGCACATAAGGCGGATCAAAGGGAATCGGGTAGCGGACGTTCGTATAATTGTTCCGCCCGTAGCCGTAAATCTGCCAGCATCCCGGCACCGGCAGGACGTCGAAGCGGCCGAAGTCAAAGTCCCGCTCATAAAAGCCTTCGGGAAGCGTCCGGTCGTTCTCATGATAGGAGAATGCCCAGTCGCCCGACAAAAACACTGCCCGATCCGAGCCTTCCCGCGAATACTGTGCGATCTCCGATGATGAGGCCGGCACATAGTAGGAACGCCGGGGCATTGTGCCGACGTGAAGTTTTTTCAGGTCTTCATGGTAATGCGGTAAATTCATGATCAATCCTCCGTTCACGCAAAATCGTTCTTATTTCCGACTGCTTTTCTTTTTTCGGTTTTTCCTGCTGACATACAGGAAAAACAGGCCCATTCCCACCACAGAAACCGCCAGCGGAATCCCGACGCAGAGCGCTGCGATCTTCCACTCGCTTACAGCGGATGGGATCACCGGGTTCTGTATGCCTTTCGGCCATGTCCGGGTATCCGGCTGGAAGCGGTTCTTCTGGTACAGCTCCTCCGGCGTCTTTGCCGGATCGTCCAGAAGGATCCAGACCGCTTCCTTTTTTCCGGCCCGGACCCTCATCATGCCCATAAATGCCCAGGTGTTCTGATAGGGATCGGTATACAGGCCGCTATGTTCCCTTCCGGTAAATGTTTTTTCCTGGAATTTCGCCTCCCGGATTCCGTTCCCGCCCGGATAGGCATAGTACCAGGCGGATTTTCCCTTCAGGTTCTCTATCTGTTCCTGAGACAGGGCCCAGAATTCCTCCCGGATCTCGGACCCGTACTCTTCCGCAAAGCGTTCCCCGCTGTAGCTCTCAAACAGCGTATCCATCAGAAACCATCCGCTTTTCTGCTCCGATTCCGGCAGATATTCACCGGATTCGTCAAAAAGCTCCTCGTACAGGCCGTACCGAAGACCTTTCTTTGTCTCATAAACATAGGAAATATAAATCTCTGTTCCGGGCTGAATACGCATAACTTCCCGAAGGTTCTCCGGGCTTTCAGCACCGATTGCCCCATCCTCTGCGACGACTGTATAATACCGGTCTTCGTAAATGCAGTCTTCCGCATGGCTTTCATAAAACTGATCCGCAAGCGGAATGCTGATCAGGTCCGCATATGCGCTCCTCACGCACAGCGGAATCAGAAGAATCATCACTGCTGCCGGAAGAATCCACTTTTTCATCAGCTGTCTCCTCTCTCTCTGGTCTGTCTTTTTGGATGATTCACTCCGGATTTACCGGACTGCAGCCCGGACTGCATTCAAGACGAGCCCGAAACTATAGGAACTCAGGTTGCAGATAAGCGCCAGCAGGAAGGGCTTCGGAAAAGAAAAGCCGCTTTTTTTCGCCGCACGGTACAGAAGGCCTTCGACCGGGATGACCAGAATTTCCAGCGCAATCTCCACCGGCCAGCGGTATGCCGGGAACCGGTACATCATAAAATAGACGAGCAGTACCACAACGGGATTGGTCAGGATATTTACAAGCGCCACAATCAGAAACTCCGCCCATCCGCGGATTTTCATCAGGAAGGCGACAAACAGCTCCAGAAGGAGCGTCAGCCCGAGTGAAATGCCGAAGCCTTTCAGGATTGCCAGAACCGCCGGATCAATCTGCATCGCGCCCTCCCGTTCAGGCCTCTGCCTTTTCCTCTTCTTTATCCAAAAGAAGCACTGAGCCGAAAAGCAGTACCAGCGAAATCAGGCTGAAAACCATTCCCCAGACCGCGCCGGAACCCGGGTTCTGCAGCCGGAACCAGGTCGGAAGAAAGCCCAGAAAAAGCGCAAATGTCAGAAGGCCGAAGCTGAATCCTGCAAGATGCGGGAAGCGGTCCACAAGAAGCTGCAATGTGATCGGCATCGTCATGTTGAAGAACAGCAGCGCAAGAAGTCCGCAGACAATATTGTCTGAGAACAGGTAGAAAACAGCAGACAAAAGAAGCGATCCGATGACTGTGATCTTCCGCCCGATATGCGCCGACAGAATTCCGCCGAGCATCTTGCCGCCGACCACCATTGCCGTCGCAAGCACGCCGATCCCGACGCCCTGCTTCCAGGAAAAGCCGATTGACATCCCGACATGAGAGCGCAGGACGACAACGAAGAAGCACAGGAGGGAAGCCGCAAAAGCCAGGCCCGTAAAGGGACGGGCAGGCTGTTCCTTCTCAATCTGCGGCGTCACTGTTTTCTTCGCAAGCCGCTTCCGTTCTGACAAAAACAGCGCTGCATACAGGATCATCGTCGCAATCATAAAAGCAAACAGGATTGCCAGGAGGCCGAGGCCGTATTTGTCTTCCGGCGTGATTTTTCCGATCACCGTACCAAGGAACAGCCCCATCGCGCCGGGTGCGACAAAGATGCCGAGTGCCTGTCCGCGAAGTTTTTTCTCGCGGTCCTCATCGATCGTCCCGAGGCCCCCGCCGACATGGAAAAGCGCGTTTCCGAGACCCAGGACGATTGGGTGCAGAAGCGCGCCGAAAAAGGTCACAAAGACCCCTGAAACCGCTGTAATCGCGGACAGCGGAACAATTTTGAAACGGCCCTTGCTGTCTTTCTGCTTCTCCCGCAGAAGGTCGAGAAGCGCCCCAAGCGGCATCTGAAGCGCAAAGGCACAGAAATTATAAATCAGGATGTACAGATAGGCATCCGGCTTATGCAGGAAGACTGTATACATCGCGAACGCGCAGAGACCGTCCTCCAGAAAATGCATCAGAGAGTAACTGAAGGTATACATCTTTCTAATTTTCCCCGTTCTGTTGTGATTCTTCTTCGGATTCTTTCGTCACGGAATCATCTTTCTTCCGGCCCTTTTCGATCTTCCCGAGAATAAAACCGGTTCCGAAAAGGATCCCCAGCACCACAAGAACCAGTATGAGTACCGCCGCCACGGGACTTTCAAAAAGCGCCATCCCCGGAAACCACAGGGAATCAGCAGTGAAACCACTCATTCATTCCCCTTTTTCTGATCAGCCTGCTGAGCGGCTTTTTTCCGTTTCCTGCGCCGCACGCTGAACACAATCAGAAGCACGATGCCCGTCACGATCATCAGCCCGACGATAATGTACGCAAACAGCAGAAAATAGGAGACAATATTGTAGGATTTCTCGTAGTTCGGCGGCTCGTAAATCTCATCCGCAAAGGCCGGAACCGCAGCGGAAAACGACAGCAAAGCAGCTGAAAGCAGAATCCATACCCGTTTCATTTTTTCTTTCATGATATCCCTCCAAAACCTGAGTGAATCGTTATTTCCTTTTCTTCTTCCTGATGACGAGGATCACCACAAGGGCAGTCACTGCCGCAAGCACGAGCACCGCAATCAGGATGATCGGGAAGTACTCCTCAATTCTGTACTTCAGCATCTCCACAGGTCCCGGTGCGACCGCATCCGCAAAGGCCGGCATGCTCGAAAGCAGCAGGATCGCTGCCGCAAACACTGTCATCAGAAATCCCTTTTTCCTGCTCATTTTGAATCCTCCTCCGGCTTTTTTGCCGCATTCTTTTTTCGTACCGTAAACACGATCAGAAGCACCACGCCGGTAGCGAGCGCCAGCCCGAGAACCGAAAACACAATGACCGGCAGATACTCCGAAAGCGTATCTTTTACGGTCTCTACGGGATCCGGCTGGATATGATCCGCAAAAGCCGGAACGGCCGCAAGAAAAGCTGACAGTACGGTAATTAGCGCCATACCGGCTCTTTTTATACTTTTCATTGCAAAATTCCTCCGAAATTCAGTTTTCCTTCTCCGCTTCCGCAGCTCTTCTTTTCTTTTTCCTGACGCTGAATACGATCAGGAGCACAATTCCCGCAATAATGGAAAGTACCACGATCGCAATCAGGAGAAACAGAAGCAGCGGACCGATCGCGTATCGGACCATATCAATCGGGTCGTACGCAATATCCGCATAGGCCGGAGTCGCAAAAAGCATCGGCAGTACTGCTGCAAGAAACACTGCTGTTCTTTTCAAAAACTTTTTCATCACTGTACCTTCCTAAATAATCCCTAATTCCCTTGACGAATCTGCCTTGATTATACTATACTGTTGGTAATAAAACAACTGCGGATTCGAACGAAATGAGCCTGCAGTATCAAAATTTTCTTATGAGGTGCTCCTATGAAAATCACCAACGACATTCTCTACATCGGCGTCAATGACCACAAAATCGACCTGTTCGAGGGCCAGTATGACGTACCAAACGGAATGGCTTACAATTCCTATGTAATTAAAGACTACAAAACCGCCGTCATGGATACAGTTGACCAGAATTTTACCCATGAATGGCTTGACAACCTCGGAAAGGCGCTGGACGGCAAAAAGCCCGATTACCTGATTGTCCAGCACATGGAGCCCGATCACTCCGCCAACATCGCAAAGGCGATGGAGCTTTATCCGGAAATGGTGATCGTCAGCAACGCAAAATCCTTCCCGATGATGAAGAATTTCTTCGGCAAGGAATACGAAGACCGCCGCCTGATCATAAAAGACGGCGACGAACTGCCCCTCGGACGCCACGTCCTGCACTTTGTCGCAGCGCCGATGGTGCACTGGCCGGAAGTCATGATGACCTATGACGCTTTCGACAAGGTGCTCTTCTCCGCCGACGGCTTCGGCAAGTTCGGCGCTCTGGATGTCGAAGAGGACTGGGCCTGTGAAGCCCGCCGCTACTACATCGGCATCGTCGGCAAATACGGCCAGCAGGTACAGAACGTCCTGAAAAAGGCCGCCGGGCTGGATATCCAGAAAATCTGCCCGCTGCACGGCCCCATTCTTGACAAAAACCTCGGCTACTATCTGGACCTCTACAACACCTGGTCTTCCTACGAGGTGGAATCCGACGGCATTGTAATCGCCTACACCAGTGTCTACGGCCATACAAAAGAAGCGGTCCTGAAGCTTGCGGATCTCCTGAAACGAAAGGGCTGTCCCAAGGTCGAGCTGCACGATCTGGCGCGGACCGACATGGCGGAGGCAGTCGAAGACGCCTTCCGTTACGGAAAGCTCGTTCTGGCGACCACGACCTACAACGCGGACATTTTCCCCTTCATGCGTGAATTTATCGAGCATCTGACGGAGCGGAATTTCCAGAAGCGTACGGTCGGCTTCATCGAGAACGGTTCCTGGGCACCGACTGCCATGAAAGTAATGAAAGAACTGCTTTCGGGCTGCAAGAACCTGACCTTCACCGAAAACAACGTGAAGATCAAATCCGCGCTGAATGACGACAACAAAAATGAACTCGAAGCGCTGGCTTCCGAGCTCTGCCATGACTATGAACAGGCCAACAGCGAGACGGCCAACAAGAACGATCTCACGGCGCTCTTCAAGATCGGCTACGGTCTCTACGTCGTCACTTCAAACGACGGCACGAAAGACAACGGCCTGATTGTCAATACCGTTTCCCAGGTCGCATCGACGCCGAACATGGTCGCGGTCTGCATCCAGAAGCAGAACTACTCTCACCACATTATCCAGAAGACCGGCAAGATGAACGTGAACTGCCTCTCTGTCGAAGCACCGTTCAAGGTCTTTGAGGATTTCGGCTTCCGCTCCGGCCGCACTGTCGACAAGTTCGCCGGCCAGGAAGTGCTCCGTTCGGACAACGGCCTGATCTTCCTCGGGAAATACATCAACGCCTTCATGTCCCTTGAAGTCCAGAATTACGTCGATCTCGGCTCGCACGGCATGTTCCTCTGCACTATCACCGAAGCCCGCGTGATCAGCAACAAGGACACGATGACCTACACCTACTATCAGGCAAATGTTAAGCCGAAGCCCCAGACCGAAGGCAAGAAAGGCTGGGTCTGCAAGGTCTGCGGATACATTTACGAGGGCGAGAACCTTCCGGAAGATTTCATCTGCCCGCTCTGCAAACACGGCGCGGCGGATTTCGAGCCAATCAAGTAAGTTGCCGAAAGCAGCATCATAAACACGGGGACAGGGCCGTCGTCAGACTCCGAATGGAGTGGGACGACGGCCCTGTCTCTGTATCCTGCGATATTGTTTTACACCGCGTTCACATACTGCTGGTAGCGCTCGTTTCCGGCTTTCTGATCCTCCGAAGACGCCCCAAAGAAACGGATAATATCCTCCCGCGTCCGGTCAATCGAATAGTGCTCCGAATATTCCAGCTCAACCACCTTGAAGGCAAGATACTCATGGTCAGTCTCGACGTAGACTTCAAGCCATGCGACCGGAAGTGAGCCCTGGCTGATCGGGATGTTGTAGACATGCAGGTGCATCGGAAACTGCTCCTTTGTGAGGTGCAGGGCTTCCTGATACCGCTGCTCCCGGTTTTCGTCATAGGCCCGGTAGTCCGGATCATCCTCTGAATGCGGCGGATGGTTCGGTTCCGCCATTTCCGGCGTTGTAAGAAGCTCCGGCGAATCCCGGAACACGAGATGCGCCTTGATCCCGAGATAGGCAAGTTTGTAGCGGTCGTCATCACGCGGAAGTTCCGTGACGCTGTATTTCGCCTCTATATAGCCCCGAAGTTCCGCCGTCGAATGCGGCTCAAGCACCAGACTTTTCAGCTTTTCTTTTTCGCGTCTCCGGTTCTCCTTCGCCTGTTTCCGGTACCGTCCGTCCGCCCCGGAATCCGAGGAACGGTTTCCCATCACATGAACGGTTGTTTTGCTTCTGAAAAGACCCAAGTTGCTACCTCCCGAAATACCCGTCGATACCGTTTGCCATCCCCTGTACTAAAAGCGCCTGATACGAAGGATCATTCATCAGCTGATCCTCGGTCGGATTGGAGCTGAAGCCCATTTCGATGATCGTTACGGGAACCTTGCACCAGTTGATGCCCGTCATCGAATTGTCCTGAATGACGCCCCGGTTCTGTGCACCGGTTGCTTCCGCGGTTTTCGCGGTCACAATCGTCGAAAAATTAATGCTGTTCTGCACATTTCCGGCATCCATATAGGGATTCCCCGGCGCCGGCGCATAACTGATGACGCCGGTCACATTCGGATCGGTCACGCTGTTGCAGTGGATGCGAATAAAACAGCTCGAGCCGTATTCATTCGCAATCACAGCGCGTTCCGCATTCGAGACCGGACAGTCGTTTGTCGTACGGATCATAACAACCGAATAGCCGCGCGCCACAAGCTCGTTCTGCAGCTGCAGCGCAACCGCAAGCGTTGTCTGATATTCCGGAATCCCGGTTGCGCAGCCCGAAGTGCCGGTCGTAAGCTTCGCTTTCATGACAGAAGCGCCCGGTCCGTTCGGCTCCTGCTCCGGCATGCCCGCCTGCTGATGACCGGCGTCGATACAGACCGTGAGTCCGTTCGATCCCGGAATCACAGCCTGCGGTGCGGAACCGGAATTCATGGCCGCCTCATAAACCTGATCGGTCTTCGGCGGCTGCGTCTCCTGCGGGGTATCGGAAACATCTGATTCGTCTTCCGATTCGGATGCTTCTTCCGTCTGATCCTCCGGTAAGATCTCCGCCTCCCGCAGAAGATACTCCTCTGCGCAGACGGTCTTACTGAGATACGCGTTTGTGCCGTTCCACGATACGATGAAAAAGTCCCCTTCTTCTCCGACAACTTCCAGCTGTTCCCCCAGCATCGCCGATCCGATCACACCGGATTCGAGCGAAGCTGCATCGCGGATATTGGCGGCTTCGGCCGTAACCCGTGCGAAATGGAGCGCTGCGGAAGGCGCAAGGCTTTGGGCCTCCTCTCCGGTTGCGGCCAGCGGTGCATAGAGATAGCCTTCGACGCAGGAGGAACGGACATGAAGCCACTCCCCTTCCGTGTCAAGCAGCTCCCCGCCGCTGTTTCGGGGCAGAAAGCCGAGAATCCGGGCATCCGTATTCGGCGCCTCCCGGAAATTTGCGCCCTGCTCCGATGTGACAATGAAGAGGTTTGCATACTGAGAAAGGACCACAGTACAGGCGTCCTGATTTGCCGCGCTTTCCTCCGAAACCGAAGCCTCCGAAGTCTCGCTGCCAGTTTCTGTCGCATCCGAAGGCGACGAAGAAGTCTCTTCTGTCGTTTCCGGGTCGGTCTTTTGTTCCGCCGTCTCTTCCTGCAGCGATGCGGTCTGTGCCGTCTCATCGCTTCCGGGTGTTTTCCGGCAGGCAGAAAGCGCCGGAAGCAGGAGAATCAGTACTATGAGAAGGGATAGGATTCTTTTTCTGATCATACAATTCCTTACTGAATCAACCACAGCCATCCGGGTTCGAA
>CADCPV010000136.1 GCA_902803345.1 uncultured Eubacteriales bacterium
AGCATGATGCGGCCCCTGCCGACGCCGATCCCCTGTTCCGGGTCCGACTTGAAGCCCATGTCCTTGAAATGCACACAGGGCGTACGGCCCTTCAATTTTCTCAGCCACCATGCGGGATCTCCGCCGCCGGCCTGCACCCAGAAAGTATCCAGCGTGATGCCCAGCTCGGCCGCAGGGAAAGCTTCCAGAAGCTGATCAAGGATCAGCTTTCCATTGAGCTTTTCAAACTCCAGATCGTGGTTGTGGTACATCAGAAGCTTTCCATGTGCTTTGAAGCACTCCGTAACCGGTTTGAAGCGCTTGATGAAGCCTTCCATCCCGACCTTCCGGATATCGTACATCCCGATTCCGATATACTTCGTCCCGAGGATGTCGTGTTCTTCGGCAACCTGCTCCGGCTCTGTGATCATGCGTTCCTGGTTCGTATGCGTCAGGACGCATTCAAGGCCGTTTTTGTCTAATTCTTCCTTCATCCATGCGGGATCGTAGGGCCCGGTTCCGGATACCTGGACATAAGAAAAACCGATATCGGCGATCTTTTTCAGGGATTCGGACATGCCCGCCTGATCCTGCATAAACTGTCTGACTGTATATAGCTGTGCGCCGATTTTCATAGCTGAACTCCTCTGTTGACCCATTCGGGGACAGGTACCTGGTGGGTCAGTTGATGCCTCAACTGACCCACCAGGTACCTGTCCCCGAATGGGTCAACTTTACCCTTCCAGATCCATGCCGGCCTGGATGGCTTTCAAATTCATGTCAAAGAGGTCCTGATGGCGGGCGGAAACGACTTTTTTCAGTGTTTCCACGATGTGACCGTCGTTGACGGCTTCGCACTCCCGGATCAGCTTGCCGGTCATGACCATATTGGCAAGACTCGGTGCGCCGAGGTCCTGCGCCATCTTCGTGGCAGGTACATAGAATACCTTCACGTCGTCACGTGCAACCTTCTTCTCAATCAGGGTGGATTCGACGAGAATAATGCCGCCGGGAACCACAGTGTTTTCATACTTCTCAAGGGAAGGAAGGTTCATCGCGATCAGCACATCCGGATGGGAAACGATCGGAGAACCGACCGGATCGTCCGAAAGGATGACGCTGCAGTTCGCGGTTCCGCCGCGCATTTCCGGGCCGTAGCTGGGAAGCCAGGAAAGCTGTTTTCCGTCCACAAGGCCCTTGTATGCCAGAACTTTCCCGGCAAAGAGCACGCCCTGTCCGCCGAAGCCGGCGATTAAAATCTGAGTAGTCATGATCACGCCTCCTTTTCTTCGGCAGGAGCCGTCTTGTCGCGGTATACGCCCAGAGGATAGTACGGGATCATGTTGTCCTCGACCCACTGCAGCGCCTTCTGCGGCGTCATGCCCCAGTTTGTCGGGCAGGAGCTGACGACTTCCACGAGGGAGAAGCCTTTCTTCTCGATCTGGTTCTGGAATGCCTTTTCGATAACCTTCTTGGCGTTCCGCACGTTTTTGACATTGTTTACGGCAACGCGGGCGATGTAAGCCGGCGCATCCAGTGCCGAGAGAAGTTCGCAGACCTTGATCGGATAGCCTGCGGTCGCGACGTCACGTCCGTAGGGAGAAGTCTGGGTAACCTGTCCCGGAAGCGTTGTCGGTGCCATCTGGCCGCCGGTCATGCCGTAGATTGCGTTGTTGACAAAGATCACGGTGATGTTCTCGTTTCTCGTCGCGGCGTGGACAATTTCCGCCATACCGATTGACGCGAGGTCGCCGTCACCCTGATAGGTGAAAATGATATTGTCGGGAAGGGAACGCTTCAGCCCTGTTGCAACGGCCGGAGCGCGGCCATGCGCAGCTTCCACCATGTCACAGCGGAAATAGTCATAAGCCATGACGGCGCAGCCGACCGGTGCGACACCGATGGTCTCGCCCTCAATCTGAAGCGCATCGATCGCTTCCGCGACCAGCCGGTGAATAATGCCGTGGGTGCAGCCCGGGCAGTAATGCAGCTCTTTGTCTGTCAGCGCATGGGGTTTCTGAAATACGACTGCCATGATTACATCCCTCCTTCCACGTTTTTGACCAGTGTAATGATCTGTTCCGGATCCGGAATCATACCGCCGGATCTCGAGCACAGGTAAACCGGCTTTCTGCATTCTTCAGCAAGCTTTACATCCTCGATCATCTGGCCCATCGAAAGTTCTACGGAGATGAAAGCTTTCACTTTGTCAGCTGCTTCACGAATGACTTTCTTCGGGAAAGGCCAGACGGTGATCGGGCGGATCAGACCGGCCTTAATGCCCTGCTCCCGGAGCGCAACGACGGCATTCTTTGCGACACGCGCCGCAATGCCGAAAGCGACAAGGCAGTACTCCGCATCATCCATCATGTATTCTTCGTAGCGGACCTCCAGATCCTCGATCTTTTTGTAGCGCTCGTAGCGGTCTTCATTGGACTTCTCCAGCACTTCCGGAACAAGGTAGAGGGAATTGATGATGTTGTGTTCACGCGCGCACTTCGTGCCGGTAACCGCCCAGGGCTTTTCGATGAGATGCGGATCTTCCTCGGGAAGCTCCACAGGCTCCATCATCTGGCCAAGCGTTCCATCTGCAAGGAGCATTGACGGCATGCGGTATTTATCCGCAAGATCAAATGCCAGCGCCGTGAGGTCCGCCATTTCCTGGACAGAAGCCGGGGTCAGGACGATCAGGTGATAGTCGCCGTGTCCGCCGCCCTTTGTCGCCTGGAAATAATCCGACTGCGAGGGCTGGATACCGCCGAGGCCCGGGCCGCCGCGCTGGACGTTAACGATCAGCGCCGGCAGATCCGCACCCGCGATATAGCTGATGCCTTCCTGTTTCAGGGAGACACCCGGCGAGGAACTGGAGGTCATGACGCGCTTTCCGGTGGAGCTCACGCCGTAAACCATGTTGATTGCCGAGATCTCGGACTCCGCCTGCAGGAACACGCCGCCGATCTTGGGCATGCGCTTTGCCATGTAGGCTGCAAGCTCGGTCTGAGGGGTGATCGGATAACCGAAATAGTGGCGGCAGCCGGCCCGAAGTGCCGCTTCCGCGATGGCTTCATTGCCCTTCATCAGTACTTTTTCTGCCATTTTGCCACCTTACCTTTCCACCGTGATCACACAGTCAGGGCACATCATGGCGCAGCTTGCGCAGCCGATGCATTTCGATTCATCGATGCATTCCGCCGGGCTGTGGCCCTTCCTGTTGATCTTGTCCTTCGCTATGACGAGAATCTGCTTCGGACAGACTGACACACACAGTCCGCAGCCCTTGCAGATATCCGTCTCAAATGTTACTTTTGCCATTATGTACTCCTTTTACATATCAAATATCCTGTGCTGAAGTTTCAGCGGGAACAGGTCCGGGATC
>CADCPV010000137.1 GCA_902803345.1 uncultured Eubacteriales bacterium
GCCTTGTGGAAATTGAGCATCAGCTCGTAATCCATCTTGTAAATGTGATCGCCGCCCAGGATCAGTACATATTCCGGATCATAGCCGTCAATGTAGCCGATGTTCTGGTAGATCGCGTTGGCCGTGCCGGTGTACCAGTCCGTATTTTCGGACCGCTCATAGGGAGACAGAATCGTGACGCCGCCGCGGTTTCTGTCCAGGTCCCACGCAATGCCGATACCGATATGGGTATTCAGTCTCAGGGGCTGGTACTGCGTCATGACGCCGACCGTGTCTACACCGGAGTTGATGCAGTTTGACAGCGGGAAATCGATAATCCGGTATTTCCCGCCGAAGGAGACTGCCGGTTTTGCCATATGCGCCGTCAGCACTCCGAGACGACTGCCCTGACCGCCGGCCAGGAGCATCGCTATCATTTCTTTTTTCATGCTCATACTTGCACCTCTGTGGCTGTCATATTTATGATAGAACAGTATAACACGTTTTTTTGCATTTGTGAATAGAAATCACCAAATATTTTTTTGAAAATATAACCTTTTTGTTCACTTGCTACAAAATTGACAGAAAGCAGAACGCGGGGACGGGTCCCCGCGTTCTGTAAATCTTTCACTTATCTCGGAATCTTCACCTTGCTCGGTGAGCAGCGCCACATCGCATGAAGAAGCTTGTCATTCGGCTCGAATGTCAGGATGTGCGTCGCACCCTTCTCGGTATAGGTAATCGTGTAGGACTTGGCATCCTTCTCATGAGAAGTGAAATCCTCGAAAATGATCGCCTTGTCATCCTTTTTCATCGTAAGGTACTGTTCGTTCGTGGGCTCCACGGACACGACATCGCTCATGTCGACGCGCTTTTTGGTCTTCCGGATCTGCTGGTTGTAGATCGCGTCCACCGAAAGCTCGGAAGTCACGAACACGTACTCGTACTCTACTGTCAGATACCGGTAAGTGAACATCACGCCGACAATCAGTGCGGCAAATCCGACGATTCCCCAGGAGTTTTTCATCGTAATCAAAAGCACGACGACAACCAGAACCCCGACCAGAAGGAAGTACGGAATCCGGTACCAGGGATTTTTGCGTTTCACGAGCCATTCAGCGTAAATATCTTGATTCATTCTGTTTCCTCCCCATCAGCTCCGGAGCACTGCCCCGACCTTTTCCTGAAGATCCCGAAGCACCGCATCCGTGAAACCGACCATCTCCTGCTCGGTGAACGCATGATCCTCCGGTGTGAATACGACACTGAAAGCCATGCTCTTCTTGCCCTTCGGAAGGTTCGCGCCTTCGTAGACATCGAACAGCCGGACCGAAGTGATGTACGGGCAGGCACCCGAAATCGCCTCCTCGACCTGTTCGCAGCTCACGCCCTGATCCAGCACGAAAGCAAAATCGCGCTTCTCGACGTCGAACTTCGGCAGCGGACGGTACTTCTTCATACTGCTATCATATTTCGAAAGCGGCGATAAGTCAAGCTCTAAAATGTATGCCGGCGTCCGAAGCACCAGTTCATCCGCGATTTCGTATTTCACTTTACCGAGAACACCGATCTTCTCTCCATTCAGAAGGACTGCCGCCGTCTGGTAGGGATGCAGGTAAGTGGTCTCGACCGCTTCATAACGGAAGGTCACGCCGTAGGTATCCGCCACGGTATCCGCGAATCCCTTCAGCGTATAGAAGCTCTCTTCGTTCCCGAAAAGCCCGATGCAGAGCGTCTCGCGCTCTTCCGGATAATCCGAAAGCGGCAGTTCTTTCGGCAGGAATACCTTGCCGATTTCGAAGAGCCTGCCCTCGATATTGCCGCGCTTCTGATTTCGCTGGATCGCATACAGCATCTGCGGCGCAAGCGTCGTACGCATCAGCGACAGATCCTCGTTGATCGGATTCAGAATCCGGATCGCTTTACGCTCCGGCGCATCCTGCGGGAGCATCAGCAGGTCGAAATCTGCCGGCGAGAAGAAGGAATAATGAATCGCTTCATAGGCACCGGCTGCGGCAAGCGCCTGACGGAGCCGAAGGAGCGCTTTCTGATGCGCGCTCCGGCCGCCGGATGTAACGCTCGCTGTCGGCATGAA
>CADCPV010000138.1 GCA_902803345.1 uncultured Eubacteriales bacterium
AACTCCCACTCACAGTAGGGACCACTGCTTTTTACAAAGGCGCAGGCCTTTATAGAGAAGGGTATCACCCCTGCACAATCATCATACACGATTCGTTTTGGTTTGTCAATCGGATTCCACGAGAATATGCTGTCCGGCGCATCATCTGATATTGATCCAGATTCCGACATCGTGCATCTCCGAATCCGGGATGTTTTTATAGAAGCGCTGCGCCTCGTCATTACTGGCGGTCAGCGCAATCAGGGCATCGATGCCCAGCTCTTTCAGGCGCTTCTTGAGTTCTGCAAGAAGTGCCTGTCCGACGCCTTGGTGCCGTGCGCTTTTGACGACACAGATCCAGTCCAGATAGGCTTTAAGCGAGCCATCGAAATGCGACGGCAGCAGGACCGTGTCGATCCGCCCGACAACTCGCCCGTCTTCATACGCGAGGAGCGAAAGGGAATTGTCAAACCGCCTGTCATGGAAGCTTTCACGGACGCTTTTCACATAAGCCTCATCAATTTCCCAGCCCCAGACGTCCTCTTCTTCCCGGAGCCGTTTCTCAAAATCCAGCACATCCGGGAGCTCCTGCTCCGTGAATTCTTTTATGGTGAAGTCTTTTTTCATGATTTCTCCTGTATCTGATCGTCGTACCAACCGGTATTCACAACGGACAGTCTATCACAAAGGGAGCGAAATGTCTATTGTGAAAGTCTGCCGTTCTGAACATACGGCTCAGGCCGCCCTGCTGAAAGGAGATGAGAGTTTCTGGTTACTTTTTTATATCTTTCCGATCTCTTTCTCGATTGATTCTTTCGTCGGAATGCGTTATTATCAAACCATGGAATAGCGACTGCTCCGGAGCAGTCTTTCAAGTATGCCCGGTTCCGCCTGCGGAACGAGCGGGGATAAGGGAGGAATATAAAAATGGACAGGAAATTCAGAATCGGTATTGTCGGCTGCGGCGGAATGGGCGGCGGACATGCGATCGCTATAAAAAGCGGAACCGGAAACGCGATCTGGAACACAGACGGTTTGACAGCGCCTGGCTATGACAGCCCGATGACGACGAAAATCGGGGAAATGATGGAGCTTGCGGGTATTGTGGATATCAAACCCGAGCGCGAGGAGTGGGCACGGGAGCGCGGCATGTATGTCTATCCGGACTATGATGCGCTGCTCTCAGATGAAACGGTCGACGCAATCCTGATCGCAACGCCCAACAACTGCCACAAAGACGAAGCGATTCAGGCCATGCAAGCGGGGAAGCATGTGCTCTGCGAGAAGCCGGTGATGATGAGTTCCGAAGAACTTCTTGAAGTGATGGAAGTCAGCCGCGAGACCGGAAAGGTATTCTACCCGCGGCAGAACAGAGAGTGGGACGAAGATTTCCTGATTATCCGGAAGATTTACGAAGAAAAGCTTCTCGGCGAAACCTTTGAGATCCAGTGCCGGATCATGGGCTCGCGCGGCATTCCCGGAGACTGGCGCGGCATCAAAGCCTGCGGCGGCGGGATGATGCTCGACTGGGGTGTGCATGTGATCGACCGGATTGTCGCGATGGTGCCGGAGCGGATTACCCGGATCTTCTGCGCCATGAAGAACATCACGAACACCGAGTGCGAAGACAATGTGACGATTCACCTGACCTTTGAAAGCGGGCTGACGGTGCTTTTAGAGGTGGACACCTGTCACTTTGTTAATCTGCCGCTGTGGTCTCTGTATGCGGATCACGGCTCAGCAGTCATCGAGAACTGGAAACTTGACGGGAAGATGGTGCGCCTGAAGTCCTGGGAAGACAAGGATACGACGCCGATCCTCGCAGGCGCGGGACTCACGAAGACCATGGCGCCCCGACAGAACAATTCAGTGGATGAGCTTCCGCTGCCTCGCTTTGATTTCGACCGGAATACGCTGTACCGGAACTTTGTCAATACCTGTCTCGGAAAAGAAGAGCAGATCGTCACGCAGGAGCATGCGCTTCGGGTAATGCACGTGATGGAGGCCTGCTTCGAATCGGCGGAAAAAGGAATTGTCGTCGCTTTTGAATAAAAAGCGGGTTCGGCTCCGGGTGAAGCGGGGCTGAAGAGAACGGTTCTTTGATGCAATGATTTCTGCAAAGCGGAGGTGAGTAAATGCTCTACAAGTCAGACGGAAACATCTGGGATAATCTGGTCATAGAAGACGACAAGGGCCTGTTTCATAACTTTTACCTGATGCTGAACGGCTGTCTCGGACATATCGTGAGCCGGGACCTCGTGCACTGGGAGCCGAGACCGGTACTGGATTTCCATGTCCCCGGCACCTGGTGCGAAAACGGTGAAAATCTGACCGGTTCCGTCTTCAAATGGAACGGCCTGTGGCATTATTCCATCGGAACTATGGGAAGGCAGGGCATCGGCTACGGGTTCTGGGTTTCGGAGGATCTTGATCACTGGGAACTCCGCGACAGGGAGTATGCTGTTATCAGCAGAGAACATGTGGATGTTTCCCTGGCAGATGAGGGAGAGCCGATCGAATCGGGCTGGATGGACCCCTGTTTCCGGATTGATCGGGACGGAGTCATCCACGGTTATTTCTCGGCAAACCTCCCTGTATGTACGCATCGGGATACGGGCTGTGTGATCGCGCACCTGACAAGTAAGGATACAGTTCACTGGGTTCGTCAGAAACCGGTCGCTTTTCCCGGGAAAAAGGTGAACCGGGCTTCCTGCCCCAGCCTCTTTTCGATCGGAGACAAGTGGTACCTGACCTTTATCGGGCACGG
>CADCPV010000139.1 GCA_902803345.1 uncultured Eubacteriales bacterium
ATCCTGATCGGCGCGACGCTGTATGCCGGAAAAGGCGCGACCGTTTCTCCTGAAACCTTCACCGCAACGACAATCTTCCCGATCATCCTTGCCGGCGGCGGCCTTTTAGGATGCCTCCTCGGCCTCCTGTTTGCGAACATCAAGAAGATGGGCGACAATCCCTCAAGAGAGCTCAATATCGCGACCTGGCTTTCGGCAGGCCTCACGCTTGTCATCGGCTTCTTCGCCTCGATGTTCGTATTCAAAAATGTTCCGCTGTACGCAGAGTTCCGGATCGGCTGGATTTCTCCCTGGGTCTCGGCACTTTTAGGCGTAGCTTCCGGTGTCGCAATCGGTTCGATTACCGAATACTACACCTCGACCGACTTCAAGCCCACGAAGATCCTGGCGGAAATGGCTACGGAAGGCGAGGCCTTCGTCGTTACAAAGGGTGATGCGATCGGCTCCCGCTCGGTACTCCTGCCGGTACTCCTCATTGCGGTTTCGCTGTTTGTGTCCGGCAAGCTCTGCGGCACCTACGGCATCGCAATCTCAGCGCTCGGCATGCTGGCTTTCGTCGGCACAACTGTTTCGATCGACGCTTTCGGCCCGATCGCGGACAATGCGGGCGGTCTTGCGGAATCCTGCCATCTTCCGGCGGACATCCGTGTTATCACCGACAAGCTGGATGCAGTCGGCAACACGACTGCTGCGATCGGCAAGGGGTTTGCAATCGGCTCTGCTGCCTTTGCAACCGTTTCCCTGATCGTTGCCTATGTCGGCAACTATACAGCGGCCGGTTCGGAACCGATCCTGAATATCGCTTCCTACGTCGTCGTAGCAGGCGGAATCTTAGGCGGTGCTCTGGTCGAATTCTTCTCGGCTGTCCTGACCGACAATACGATCGATTCCGCGAAGCTGATGGCGGATGAAGGCGACAAGCTCCTGTCAATCCCCGGTGTTTTGGAGGGCACGGTCCGTCCGGACTACAACAAGATGATTGACACCGCGGCGAAGGAAGCCCTCCGGAAAATGCTCTTCCCGTCAATTCTTGCTCTCGTGATTCCGCTTGTGGGCGGTTTCCTCTTCGGCGTAGAATTTGTCGGCGGACTTCTTGTCGGCGCGACGATCGTCGCAATCCCGCGAGCGATCTTCATGGGCAACTCCGGCGGAGCATTCGACAATGCCAAGAAGTACATTGAATCCGGCGCGATCAAGGGCCATGGCAAGGGAACAGCTGCGCATAAGGCAGCGGTTACCGGCGATACGATCGGCGATACCCGTAAGGACGTCGTCGGCGTTGCACTGGATATCTTTATCAAATCCATGTCTACGGTTGCGAATACACTCGGCGGCCTGATGGCAAGATTTACACTGTTCAGATAACAGAGATCACACACGAAAGGCCCGGTTCGTATATTTGAATGCAGGGCCTTTTACGCATGAATCAGGAGAGGAGAAGAAGCAATGGCAAAGAGAGCAGAAGACAGGAAAACCTACAGCGGCGTTCCGATGGACTATTTCGTGCAGAAATGCCGTGCAATTGACGGCGCCGGACTGAATGTCAATCTGAAGTCCGAGAACCCGGGCGACAATGGCTCGATGTGGTTCCGCGTCCATCACGGCATGACGATGACCAGTTACGGCGAGAAGATCACGATTACGCTGACGCCCGCCGCAAACGGAACAGATGTGCACATCCTTTCGGAGTGCGCGATGCCGACCCAGCTTGTGGACTACGGCAAGAACAAGCAGAACTGCGCCGCGATCTTCGGATATTTTGACAAGGGAATCCAGCAGATTGCAGCGGCGCCGATGACGAATGACCGCTCCATGACCTATGCACAGCCGCAGGCCGGCATGATGGGGCAGCAGCCGCAGCCCGTACCGGTTCCGGTGGTGCAGCCGCAGGTTCAGCAGGCAGCTCCCCAGGCGGCTGCACAGCCCTTTGTGTTCTGTGTGGAATGCGGCGCGAAGAACGACAGAAGCGCGAATTTCTGCATGAAGTGCGGAGCGAAGCTGATCAAGGCCTGATGATCCCGTGTCATGCCGGGACATCCCATCAGGAAAAACTAATTAAGAAAAGAGAACAACAGACTGAATGAATTATTACTTAGTAGACTACGAAAACGTCAAATCCCACGGTCTTGACGGCATCGTAAAGATGACGCCTGATGACGTGGTCAGCATTTTCTACAGCGAGAATGCGGACAGCATGAGCTTCTCGCTGCATCAGAAACTCAATGAAACCCGTGCCCATGTGATTTATGAAAAGGTCGAAGTGGGTACCAAGAACGCGCTGGATTTCCAGCTTGTCACAGAGCTTGGCTACCTGATCCGCGACATGCAGGATCAGGATGTCAGCTTCTTTATCGTCAGTAAGGACAAGGGCTACGGCAATACGGTCACTTACTGGAAAAAGCGCGGCGTGCGGATTGCACAGGTCGTGGACGTGAGCGGCCTTGATGAGGAAAAGATCGAAAATGATCTCAGGATGCGCGTGGATCCTTTGGTGGAGCCTTTGGTGCATGATCCGGCGGTTGTCAGTAAAATCGTCAAAATGATCCTTCAGTACAAGACAAAACAGGGCATCAACAATGCGCTGATGAAGGAATTCCCCTCGAACAACAACAAGCGTGCAAGTGAGATCTACACGGCAATCAAGCCGCTTCTTTCGGACAAGAAGGGCACCGTCGCTCCGCTTCCGCAGCCGGAAAAACCGCAGGAACGGGCGGAAATGCCGCAGTCACGGTTTGAGAAGCAGTCGGAGATTTTCGAAAGCATCCTGATGAAAGCTGACAGCATGCCCGCAGGACCGCTGAAAATGCCGGAGAAGAAAGAAGAACCGAAGAAGGCTGAAACTCCGAAGAAGGATAATCTGCCGAAGAAACCGGATGCGCCTTCGGAACCGAAAGATACCCAAAAAGCGGCGGAACCCCCGAAGGAAGAGCAGCCTGCGGAAGTTTCGGCGGAAGCTTCAGAGAAAGCCAAACCGGCAAAGAAGAAAAGCTCTTCCCGCAAAAAAACCGCGGAGACAGCCGTTCAGCCTGAAAAGCCGCAGGAGACGGAAACCGTCGAAAAAGCGCAGGAAACCGAGCCTGCCGAGAAGCCGCAGGAAAACCCGAAGCGTACCAGACGGAAGAAAACCAAGACTGCAGAGAAAGCTGCAGCGGAAGAGAGTCCTGTTTCCGAAGCCCCGAAGGAGGAAGCCTGAATGTCCTGTACCACGATTCTGGTCGGAAAATACGCAAGCTATGACGGAAGCACGATGATGGCCCGGAACGAGGATTCCGGTCATGGTCAGTTCACGACGAAGAAATTCATCGTCGTGAATCCGGAGGATCAGCCCCGGCATTACCAGTCGGTCATTTCAAAAGTCGAAATCGAGCTTCCGGACAATCCCATGCGCTACACGGCGGTTCCGAATGCGCTTCCCGATGAAGGCATCTGGGGAGAATGCGGCGTGAACGCGGCAAATGTCGCGATGACCGAAACCGAAACAATTACCAGTAATCCCCGCGTTCTTGCAGCGGATCCTTTGGTGAGAACCGGCATCGGCGAGGAGGATTTCCTGACGATCGTGCTTCCGTATATCCAGTCTGCCCGCGAAGGCGTGAAGCGGCTTGGGGCACTTCTTCAGGAATACGGCACCTATGAAATGAACGGGGTCGGTTTCCAGGACCGGGACGAAATCTGGTGGATGGAAACGATCGGCGGCCATCACTGGATCGCCCGCCGCGTGCCGGATGAGTGCTATGCAGTGATTCCGAACCAGCTCGGCATTGATACGCTGAACCTGCGGGATGCTTTTTCTTTGGAAGAAGAGTTTATGTGCTCTTCAGATCTTCAGCAGTTCATCCGCGAAAACCATCTGGACCTTAGGATGAACGAAGACGGAGAGGAAGCAGATCTCTCCTATGAGACCGATTTTGATGTTCGGGCGGCTTTCGGTTCGCATGCAGATTCCGATCACAGCTATAACACACCGCGGGCATGGATCATGGAACGTTCCCTGAATCCGAAAAGCTATGTCTGGGACGGACCGGATGCGGATTTTTCGCCGGAGTCGGATGACCTGCCGTGGTGCCTGGTACCGGAACGGAAAGTAACCGTTGAGGATGTGAAATACGTGCTGTCCTCTCATTTCCAGGGCACACCCTATGATCCCTACGGCAAGTACGGCGATCCAACGCTTCGCGGCAAATACCGCCCGATCGGCGTGAACCGCACGAATTTTGCAGGACTTACGCAGCTTCGCCGGGATGTGCCGGAAGAATATGCGGCACTCCAGTGGATTGCGATGGGCTCCAATGTGCACAACAGCTTTGTGCCTTTCTTCGCGAACGTCACGAAGACACCGGCATATTTTGCGAACACCGAAAAAGCGGTGACGACGGACAGCTTTTATTGGGGAAACCGCCTGATTGCGGCCCTTTCGGACCCGCATTTTTCGAAGTGCCAGAGCCATATCGAACGCTACCAGAACGTGGTAATGAGCAAAACCCAGGCGATGATCAAAGCCTGTGACCGCAGCAAAGAAGACCGCGAAAAAACCAATCAGGAGATTGCGGACTTTGTAAAAGAAGAGACCGGAAAGCTCTTAAGCGCCGTTCTTTACGAAGCCAGCATGGAGATGAAAAACGGGTATTCCCGCTCAGATGCATAAGACAGGGGGACAGGTTCCTCGCTGCACACCGAAAGGCGTGTGACGAGAAATCTGTCCCCTTCTTACACGTAAAAAACCACAAGGAGAGAGACGATGACAAAGACACTTGGTATTGTAACGACAAAATTCGGCAGAGTCTCGGGTGTTCCGGCAGATGGGCCGGAATACGAAGGCATTACGGTTTTTAAAGGCATTCCCTTTGCAGCGCCGCCGGTCGGAGCGCTGCGATGGAAACCGCCTGTGGATCCCGAACCCTGGGAAGGCGTCCGAGCCTGCGATACTTTCGCGCCGATGGCCTGCCAGAACATGGGCTCCGGTCTTTCCTTTGAGCCCTGGGGAACGGATTTCTACTATATGGGGACGCCGGATACTTCGGAAGACTGCCTCTATCTGAATGTTTTCACCGGCGCCAGAGAGCCCGGCGAGAAGCGGCCGGTTTATATGTGGTTCCACGGCGGCGGCTTATCGACCGGCTATTCCTGGGAGATTGAATTTGACGGCTCCGAGCTTGCAAAGCGCGGCATTGTCGTCGTGCAGGTTGCACAGCGGCTGAATGTATTCGGCTATCTCTGCTGCCGTCAGCTCTCAGAGGAGCAGGGCGGAAAGTCCGGAAACTACGGCCTGATGGACGAAGTGAAGGCGCTCGACTGGGTTTACGAGAATATTGAAGTTTTCGGCGGAGACCCGGAAAACATCACGATCGGCGGGCAGTCCGGCGGGACCTCGAAAACCGGCGCCCTCGCTTCATCGCCGTACCAGAAAGGCCGTGTGAAGCGCGTCATCAACCAGAGCTCCCTGAACTGGGACCGGAAATATCCGACGATTGCGGAGGCGGAGGAGTCGGCAGCGAAATACTTTGCGGCGATCGGGCTGGATCCTGACATGAGTATCGAAGAGCTTCGGAACGTTCCGGCTTCGGCCCTTTTGAAACCGCTCCCGCCGGCAGCATTTGACGATCCTTCGGCGGTGCGTATCCCGGGCGGCATGGTCTGCGACGGTGACTATGTCCCGTACACGGAGGAGGCGCGCGCGATTCAGGAATATGCTGCTTACTGCGACTATATTTCAGGCGTGAACAACGGCGAGGGCTTCATGAAAAAGGGCTTCTTCCTTGGCGGCAGCGACCCGATGACAGCTTCGGAATTCTACACGCTTGCGAAGGATCTCCTGGGAGAGGAACTGTACGAAAAGTATGAATTCATGAAGCTTGCTCCTGTGACGAATGAGAACGCGAACAGGTTTTCCCGCTATCTTGCGGCGCGCGGCCTTGCGGGCGGCGGCGGATCGTACAAGTCGCGGTATTTCGGCGAGTACCGGAAAAAGGTGGGCGATTCCGGGAACACCTACGCCTACATTTTCTCACGGATTCCCCCGACAAGACCCGAGGATGAACTCCCGGGCACCCGCCGCGGACACGACTACCTTTTGGCGTGGCATTCGGCCGAACTCTGGTATACCTTCAAATCGCTGCGTCCGGGCGTTCCGCCGGCACGTCCCTGGGAGGCCTGGGATTTCGAATTGGCGGAAAAGATGTGTGATTACTGGGCGAATTTCATGAAGACCGGTGATCCGAACGGCGAAGGACTGCCGTACTGGCCAAAGGCATCTGACAATCTCGGCTGGATCGATTTCGATGACGAAATCATCCCGCACCCCGAACAGGATTTACTGGATCCGCTGATCCGGGAATTCCTGCAGAAGAGCGGCGCACTGCCGGAGTAACCATTTACGTGAAATGCGGGGACAGATGATTTATCGGATCGCCTGACTCGCCTGACTCGCCTGCGGGATAAGACTGCCCCTTCGGTGACGGTTCCAGGTCACCTCAGGGGCAGTCTTATTACCCTCGGCTCGGTTTTTTCTCCGGCTCAGGGGCAGTCTTATTACTCTCAGCTCGGTTTTTCTCCGGTCATTTTGTTTCAGGACATCGGTCCCCGTATTTTAACTTCGGATCACCCCTTCCCGAGAATCCGCTTTGCCATCGCGACGCCGTTTCCGATACAGGGAGCCATGCCGTCACCGCCTGCGCCGTGGGCGCCGGTGAAATACAGCCCCGGGATCAGTTCCCAGGTTTCGGGCTGCATCGTACGCGCAACGGTGTGGTCAAGAAGCGAATGCTTATAGCCGTAAACGCCGCCGAGATGTGCGCCGGTGTAATGCGAGATCGTGACAGGGGTTTCGATGACGATTTCGAGGATGTGATCCCTGAGACTGACACCGAGATAAGTACTCATCTCGTCTAAAAGTTCTTCCGCGATTTCGTGGCGGATCCGGTCGTAGTCCTCGGGTTTGACACCCTGCCAGGCTTCAACGCGGGGCATAATGGTCGTGCTGAAAAAGCAGGTGCCTTCGGGGGTCGCCTCCGGATTTGCGGCATTCAGGCAGACCGAAGCGGAGAACCGTTCGCCGAAAAGTTTCAGCAGTTCCTCATACTGCTGTTCTGTCTGCATGTGCGGGGCCCGGAAGATGCAGTAATCCTGCAGATTCAGGGCCTCTTTCGGCTGATCAAGGAGCAGGACGACCGAGAATGCGCTGAGATTCATCTCCCGCGAATGGGCCGTTTTCAGCGCTTTACGGGGCAGGTCTCTTACGGGCTCCAGCATCGACCGGAAGACCGTATGCGGGTAGGCGCCGGACAGAATCACGGATCCCCGGATCACATCGCCCCGTCTGGTCCGGACCGCTGAAGCTTTTCCGTCCTCCAGGATGATCTTTTCCACCGTCTGGCGGTATTCAATCTGAACCCCCAGGGACTCTGCGGACTCCGCCAGCCGAAGCGCCATTTCGTGGCTTGTATGCCGCGGGATATAGGCGCCGTAACCGATATACTCATTCATGACGACCGCATAGACTGTAAACGGAAGTTCTGACACGGAAGAACCGACGTAGAGCCAGTAGGGGGAGATCAGATCCCGCACCGGGTCCGGAAGCCTGAAGGCGTCCATGACTTCTTTCACGCTGTATCCGAGCGTCCGGACAAAAGGCAGATGATGCCGCAGGATGTGCAGAACATTCTTCATCTCTGCCTGAAGCGATGTGGCACTCTCGGAAACCTCCCGGCAGAACTGCAGAAATTCTAAAAGCTGGTCATAACAGCCGGGGCAGACCTGATCGGCCTCTTTCGCGAACCGTTCGAATCCGGTGTGGAAGGTCTGTTCCACGCCCGGGATGGAGAGATGATAGGCATCCGGCACCGGGATCCAGTCCACTTCCGCGCCGAGATCCGACAGAACCTTTCCGATCCTGCGGCGGCTTTCTTTCGGCCCGATCTCCATCATTTCATGAAGCGTCGCCTCTAATTCCACGCCGCCCCGCACAAAGCTCGTTGCGACGCCGCCCGGCAGGTTATGCCGCTCCAGTATCAGCACGGACTTCCCGGCTTTTCGAAGCGTAATCGCCGCCGACAGGCCCGCAAGCGCAGCCCCGATCACAATCACATCATACTGTTCTCTGTAATATCCCACTTTTGCATATAGGGACAGATCCCGCATATTGATTTTGTATGCGAAAACAGTCCCCGGTCCTTTCAATTGGTCTCTGACAGTATATCACGGATCCGCCCGAAAGAGAAGGGGGAAACAGAAAAGACCGGATTGAACAGACGGCAGTTTTGTGTTATCATCAAAAAGAAAATAAGGAGAT
>CADCPV010000140.1 GCA_902803345.1 uncultured Eubacteriales bacterium
AAGGGCATCAATCCGGCAGACATCCTGAAGCCGCAGTACATCGAGAAGGCACTGGACAAGTACCGCTATCCGGACTGGGACAGCATGCTCGCATCCATCGGACGCGGCGGCTTGAAGGAAGGCCAGATCGTCACCAAGCTTCTGGAGGAATACCAGAAGGAAAATACATCTGCGCCGACCGATGAGGAAATCCTGAAGAGCATCGAAGAAAGCGGGAAGAACAAGGTCCGCCAGACACGGCACGACCAGGGCATTGTCGTCAAGGGCCTTCATGATCTGTCGGTGCGGTTTTCCCGGTGCTGCAACCCGGTGCCGGGTGACGAGATTGTCGGCTACATCACGCGGGGCCGGGGAATTTCGATCCACCGGACGGACTGCACGAATATCATGTCGCTGCCGGATTATGAGAAGGCGCGGCTGATCCCAGCGGACTGGAGCGAGCGCGACCAGGATTCCAGCGCGAAGTATTCCACGTCGATCCAGATTTATGCGACGAACCGGATCGGTCTTTTCGCGGATATTTCCCGCGTTATGACCGAAAATGAGGTGGATATCCAGACCGCGAGTTCACGCGTGAACCGTCAGGGACAGGCGACGATTGAAATGAGCTTCGAGGTATCCAGTATCGAAGACCTCGAAAAACTGATAACAAGACTGCATCCGATCCCGGGCGTGATCGATATTCAGCGCTCGGCGGGATGAATGTGATGAGAAATGAAGATTTATAAACTGTCGGTCGGACTCCTTCGGGCGAACTGCTATGTCGCCGTCGGGGAACGGGCCAACGAGTGCTTTATCGTGGACCCGGGCGGGGATGCGGACCGGATTTCGGAGAAAATAGAAGAGAGCGGCGCAAAGCCAGCGGCCGTGCTTCTGACACACGGACATTTTGACCATATCCTTGCAGCGAAAGAGCTTCGGGAGCGTTATGAGATCCCGGTTTATTGCGCAAAACAGGACTTTGAACTCTTAGCTGATCCTGTGAAGAATCTTTCTGCAGTCTATGCAGAGCCGGCTGTGATCGAAGCGGACAGGACCGTTTCAGACGGGGAAAAACTGAAACTCTGCGGGCTGCAGTTGGAAGTGATTGCGACCCCCGGACATTCTGACGGCTCGGTCTGCTACTGGCTTCCGAAAGAGCGGGTGCTCTTTTCCGGTGATACGCTCTTTTTAGAGTCCTACGGAAAAGTGGATGACCTTTCAGCGGCAGTCCGGATCCGGGATTCAATTCTGGAAAGGCTGTTTACGCTTCCGGACGATACCATCGTCTATCCGGGACATATGGACTGTACGACGATCCGGCACGAGAAGGTTTATAATCCGATTTACTATACCCTTTAACAGGAAGGAATTGATTCCATGCGGCTATTACTTCAGTCCGCTTTATTTGAACACGACATTCGCGGCCTCCTGATGGCATACTTCCCCTGGACGAAATTCGACACGGAGGAAGGTCAGCAGGAGGACGATTTTGTGCAGATCCTGTTTGACAATGAAGCCTCGATGAAAGAGGACGGATACCTGTCGGGAACGATTCGCGCGGGGATTTCGGGAATTGTCCGGGAAGAGAGCTTCCGGGCAGAATACCGGGATCTCAAGTTCTGCCGGAACCGCATGAAGCGGGAATTCTGCCGGATGATGAGCGAGATGACCGGGAAAACGCTGCCCTGGGGCACGCTTTCCGGCGTGCGGCCCGTGAAGATCCCGATGGAAATGCTGTCGGAGGGACAGACAGATTCTGAAATCCTGAAATATCTCAGGGAAGAGCTGCTGGTTTCTGAGGAAAAATCCGCACTCGCGCTGGAGATTGCGAAGCGGGAGCGCCTGCTGATGGAGAAATGCACGGGAGAGGATACCTACAGCCTGTATCTTGGCATCCCCTTCTGTCCGACGACCTGTCTGTACTGTTCCTTTACATCCTACCCGATTGCACGCTACAAAGACCATGTGGATGAGTATCTCGTGGCGCTTTTCTCAGAGATCGACTTTGTTGCGGAACGTTTCAGGGATCGGCGGCTTCGGACTGTGTATTTCGGCGGCGGTACGCCAACGACGCTTTCTGCGGCGGATCTGGAGCGGCTTCTGTCCTATATCGAAAAGAAGCTGAACCTGTCGGAAATGCTGGAGTGGACAGTGGAGGCGGGACGGCCGGACAGTATCGACCGGGAGAAACTTCTGGTGCTGAAGAACCACCCGGTGAGCCGGATTTCGATCAATCCGCAGACCATGAACCAGAAAACGCTGGATCTGATCGGACGGAAGCATACAGTAGAAGAGGTGGAGAGCGCCTATTCTCTTGCGCGGGAACTGGGATTTTCGGACATTAACATGGATTTGATCCTCGGCCTTCCGGGGGAGACGGAGGAAGACATCCGGTACACGATCCAGAGAATCACGGAGCTTGCTCCGGAAAATGTAACGCTTCATTCTCTGGCGGTCAAACGTTCCTCGCGCCTGAATCTTCTGAAGGAACAGTATCAGGGCTTCCGGATGGAGAATTCGGATGAGATCATGCGGATGTGTGAAGAACATCTTCGCGGGATCGGCCTGCAGCCCTACTATCTGTACCGGCAGAAGAATATGGCCGGAAACCAGGAAAACACGGGCTTTGCGCTTCCCGGAAAGGAAGGCCTCTATAATATTATGACGATGGAAGAGTGCCAGGACATTGTGGCGCTCGGCGCAGGCGCCGTTTCGCGGCGGAACTTCCCGGGCGGGCGGATCGAACGCTGCGACAATGTGAAGGATATCGGGAAATATCTCTCAGAAACGGATGAGATGATCCGCAGAAAAAGTGAACTGTTCCGATGGGAAGAGGAGAAAAAACAGAACTGATCTATGAAACCGGAAAACAGACGACTATATGTGAAGGGCTTGCGGGACGGCGTACCGATCGCCGCCGGTTATTTTGCAGTGGCTTTTTCTCTCGGAATTATGGCAAAAATCTCGGGACTCGGGCCTTTTCAGGGCTTCCTTTCGAGCGTGCTTACCAATGCTTCCGCCGGTGAATATGCGGGATTTGTTGTTATCGCGGAAAACTCGGGGCTTCTGATGATGGCGCTGATGACGCTCGTGGCGAGCGCACGGTATTTCCTGATGTCCTGTGCGCTTTCCCAGCATCTGTCGCCGGAGCTTCCGCTTCGGCATCGGCTCCTGATCGGATTTGACGTCACGGATGAAATGTTCGGCGTGATGATTTCCAAGCCTGGCTGTATCGCGCCGGCCTACGCTTACGGCCTGTACCTCCTGCCGATCATCGGCTGGTCCTCGGGGACTGTGCTTGGGATCGTTTCCGGCAATATTCTGCCCGCTGCTGTCGTGAATGCGCTTTCGGTTGCGCTTTACGGCATGTTTATCGCGATTATTGTTCCGCCGGCAAAGAAGAACCGTGTCGTGCTCGTCCTGGTACTCGCGGGTTTTGCGCTGTCCTGTGCATTTTCGCGGATTCCGTACCTTCGGGAGCTGTCTTCGGGAACACGCACCATTATCCTGACCGTAGCGCTTTCCGCCGCAGCGGCGCTCCTGTTTCCCGTGAAAGAGGAAGAGGAGGCGCCCGCATGAAGACTTATCTGTATATCCTCGTAATGGCGGCGACAACCTATCTGATCCGCGTGCTGCCGCTGACCCTGATCCGAAAGCCGATCAAAAACCGCTTTCTGAAGTCTTTTCTGTATTATGTGCCGTACGTGACACTTGCAGTGATGACGTTTCCGGCGATTATGGAGGCGACGGAATCCCCGATTGCCGGGCTGGCTGCGCTTGTCATCGGCATTCTTGCGGCCTGGTTCGGCCTCGGACTGTTTCCGGTTGCGGTGATCTGCTGCGCGGTGGTGTTTCTGCTGGAAAAGATATTATAATAAAGCACCCGTCATGAGAAATGCTTCGCATTTCTCATGACGGGTGCTGGACTTGAATCACAAAAGGGGACCCCGGCGGGAACGAATCCGGGCCGGGGCTTGAGTATGAAAAAGCTTTTATCAAGTGACGGGGATCAACTTGATGTACGTTTCAGTACGCTTGAAGTATAACAGGCGCAAGTGAAATGTAAGTGAAATAATAAGAAAAAGTTTTTGAAAAGAACGCGGAATTTACGTGAAAAAACCGGGAGATCAGATCTCCCGGTTTTTGCCAGCGCTGCAAGGATTCGAACCTTGAAAATGACGGAGTCAGAGTCCGTTGCCTTACCATTTGGCGACAGCGCTTTATTCCTGCCTTTTTGGACAGCGAGTGTATTATAGTACAGCTTCCCGGAAAAATCAAGTACTTTTTTGTAATTGTTCGAATGGGGTGCTGAATAGATACCTTTTTTTCAGAAGTTTTCGGACCGAGACTTGAAAAAAGCGCGGATCTGCGATAAAATCAGGCTGACAGCAGAAGATCAGGCTGCTGCTGTTGGGAGGGCAGTATGACTAAGAAACGGGAAAACACGGAAATCAGGGAAGGATCCCTGGAAGAAGCAGTACTTCTGCAGGAAGAAAAACAGCAGAATGCGCAGGACACCCGCTATGTTTCTTCGGAATTCATGAGCGAAAAGAAGGCGAAGAAAGCGAAAAAAGCAAGTCCGCAGTTCTTTGAGAACCGGGAGCTTTCCTGGCTCCGCTTCAACGAGCGCGTGCTGGAGGAAGCGGAGGATCTCTCGAATCCGCTGTGCGAGCGCCTGAATTTCCTGTCTATTTACCAGACCAATCTGGATGAGTTTTTCATGGTGCGCGTAGGTTCTCTGTATGACCAGAAGCTGACCAACAACAACATCCGTGAAAACAAGACCTATATGAGTCCGGAAGAGCAGATCCAGGCTGTCTGCAAGCGTGTAAAAAAGCTTTCGGTGCGGCACGCGGAAGCCTACCGGATCCTGGTGTCGGGCCTTCGGGAGTTCGGTGTGCGCGTTACGGATTTTGACTCGCTGGAGAAGAACGAAGCTTCGTATTTAGAGACCTTCTTCACGACCAATGTGCTGCCGCTTCTGTCGCCGGTCGTCGTCAGTAAAGAGCAGCCTTTCCCCTTCCTTGAAAACGGAAGCCTGTACGCTTACTGCACGCTCAGAAGGAAAGGGGAGAAGGACAGGATCGGCATTGTCGGATGCTCAGTGCGTTCATTAAGCCGCCTGATCCAGATTCCGGCGCACAGAAGGGCTTACCTTTTATTAGAGGATCTGGTGCTGCATTTCCTGCATCTCGTGTACCGGCGTTATGAGATCGCGGAGTCTTCAATCATCCGCCTCACAAGAAACGCGGATATTGATGCGGACAGTATGTACGACGAAGATCTGGACTACCGCGAACTGATGGAGCAGATGATCCGTTCACGCCGGCGGCTTTCGCCTGTCCGTCTTGAATACAGCCGTCCGCTTCAGAAAAAGTCGCTGGAGCGCCTGTCTCAGATGCTGAGCCTGGACCCCGCGCAGATGTTTTTATGCAAGGCACCACTGGAACTGTCGTTTTTATCACAGATGCGTTCGGACCTTTCAGGTGATGCGGAGCTGTTCTATGAAAAGCGCCAGCCACAGCGGTCTGCGGCGCTGGATCATGAGCGTCCGGTGCTTGACCAGGCCGAGGAACGCGATTTTCTGTTCTATTATCCCTATGAGCGCATGAACCCGGTAATCCGGATGCTTTTGGAGGCCGGGAAAGACCCGGATGTCGTATCAATCCGGATGACGCTGTACCGGCTTGCGAAAAACTCGCAGATTGTTGCGGCGCTTGCGGCGGCAGCGGAAAACGGGAAGAAAGTCGATGTGCTGGTGGAACTGAAGGCGCGTTTTGACGAGGAGAACAATATTCACTGGACGCATACCCTCGAAGACGCCGGCTGCAATGTGCTGTACGGACTTGGCAAATACAAAGTGCATTCGAAGCTCCTTCTGATCAAGCGGAAGAAGGACGGTGTGATGCACTACTTCACCCAGGTCGGCACCGGGAACTACAACGAAAACACAGCCCGGCTCTATACAGATTTCTGCTTCATCACCGGACGGGAGAAGATCGGCATGCAGGCGGACCGGGTTTTCGACGCGCTGTTCAGCCAGGTTCTCCCGGATGATATCGAGGAGCTTCTCTGCGCACCGCACTGCCTGCAGAACCGTGTAATTGAAATGATCGATCAGGAGATTGAGGAAGCGCGCGCCGGAAGGTCCGCCTATATCGGTCTGAAACTGAATTCGATCACGGACCGCGACATCATGCTGAAGCTTGCAGAGGCTTCCCAGGCAGGCGTCCGGATCGAAATGGTGGTCCGGGGCATCAACTGCCTGCGCGCCGGAATGCCGGGACTTACGGAAAACATCCGCGTGATCAGTATTGTCGGCCGCTTCCTGGAGCATGCACGGATCTATATTTTCGGAACACCCGAGCGCGAGAAGGTGTACATTTCCTCCGCGGACTTCATGACGCGGAACACCTTAAAGCGTGTGGAAGTCGGCGCGCCGATCGAGGACCCGGATCTCAGAAAGAAAATCCATCACATTTTCGATACGCAGCTTCGGGACAATGTAAAAGCCCGCGAGCAGCGGCCTTCCGGCAGTTACCGGAGAATCCTCCGCATGGCGGGCGAAGAGGAAATCAACTCGCAGGAGCTTTTCTATCGGGAAGCTTACGAGGGAATCCTGAATTAAGGGAATCCTGACTCAAAAACCGGGACCGGTCCCATCGGATTCACATTCATCCCAAAACTCGCCTGCGAGATGGTACTGCCCCTTCGGTGACGGTTCCAGGTCACCTCAGGAGCAGCACCATTACCCTCGGCTCGGGGTTTTCTCTGAATGTGATAGTCTGAATCCGATAAGACCGGTCCCAGTCTTTCAACGCTCCGGCTCCTTGATCTTGGGGAGGCGGAGCTTTTTGGAGCATTTCCTGAGCCACTCGTCGGGATAGTCCAGTTCGTAGGCCTCGTAGGCGTTGATGACGGTCGTATCCTTGTAGTGGTCGAGACGCTTATAACCGCTGGAATAGTCCTTATGGTTGTGGCCGTGGATAAAATAGCGCGGCGAATACTTGTCCATCAGCGTCAGGAATTCCTTAAAACCGCGGTGCGGCAGGTCCTCGCTGTCGTTGAGGCCGAAGGCCGGGGCATGCGTAAGCAGGATGTCGAAACCTTTGTTCCGGCGAATGGAAAAACCTGCCCTGCGAATTCTTCTTCGCATTTCCTTCGGGGAATACATATTGATGCCGTCTTTGTAGCGCATCGATCCGCCGAGGCCGAGGATCCGAAGCCCTTTATAATTTACGACCGTTCCGTCGATCGGGATGCAGCCCTCCGGCGGGGTCTTTTCGTAACAGTCATCGTGGTTTCCGTGGACGTAGAGCACCTCGGTTTTGCACATGGTCGCAAGGAAGGACATATAATGCGGATGCAGGTCGCCCGCACCCAGGATCAGGTCGTATTTATCGAGCATGCCCGGCTCAAAAAAGTCCCAGATTTTGCGGGATTCGTGGTCGGCGACAATCAGGATCTTCATACAGAGCCTCCATCAAGGGGCTCTTTCTTTACACCCTGCATCATCACAAGGG
>CADCPV010000141.1 GCA_902803345.1 uncultured Eubacteriales bacterium
ATATTGGTCTGAGTGAGCTGCGCCGCGCCGCCGGTCAGGGCATCCATCGAAGTCTGCATGCCCGGAAGAATCGCCGCGCCGATCAGGGTACGGCTTTCGTCTATTACCGTGATTGTCGTCGCAGTGGACATGTCGATTACGATCGCAGGTGTACCGTAGCGCGCCGCCGCCGAGACAGCAGTGACAATCAGGTTGGACCCGACTTCCGAGGGATTCTGGGCTCTGACCCGGATCAGGTTCTGGGACGCGGCATTCACAATACAGGGTTTCAGCGAAAACAGCCGCAAAACAGCATCTGAAAAGACCGAGAGGAGCTGCGGAACCACACAGGAAATGATGCAGCCATCGACCTTATCGCGTTCGATTTCATGCAGGCGGAAGGCATTCAGGATATCCACAGAATATTCAAGGTCCGTTTTCTGCGGGTTCGAGAAAATCCGTTCCAGGAAAAGGACCTCGTCTCCCTGAACACAGCCGAGGGAAATGTGGCTGTTTGCAATATTGACAGTCAGAATCATAACGTACTCCGAAAGAACCGGTGCATTTCATGCGCACAAACAGATGCGCTGAACGGTTCTTTTTTATCATACTCCAAAGAGGCGGAAAAAGCAAGACTGCGGACTTTCGGGGAGAGGGCGGATTCCCGGGAGCAGTTGCGAAAAAAACACCGATGTGTTATAGTAAGGAAAATCCTTTGAGAGGCAGCAACATGATCATCCAGGAATTTGAATATATACTGAAAGACGGCCGGAAGGCACTGATCCGGAGCCCCCGGGATGAGGATATCCCGGGTATGCTTGATTACCTGTACATATCGTCCGGGGAGACGGAGTTTATTCTCCGCTATCCCGAAGAATGCTCGAAATACACCGAAGAAGGCGAGAAGGCGCTTTTCGACCGTGTGAACGCCGCAGACAATGAAGCAATGCTGGTCTGTCTTGTGGAAGGAAAACTGGCCGGGAACTGCCAGATTTCCTGGAGTAAAGGCCTGAAAACCCGGCACCGCGCAAGCGTCGCGATCGCGCTTCTTCAGGAATTCTGGGGTCAGGGTATCGGGACGAGGTTCTTTCAGGAGCTGATCCGGATTGCGGAGGAGAACGAAAACATTCTCCAGATGGAACTGGAATTTGTCGAGGGAAATGTACGCGCGCGGGCGCTGTACGAGAAGATGGGCTTCCGGATCACAGGCGTATGTCCGGATGCGATTCGCCTGAAAGACGGAAGACTGCTGAACGAGTATTCCATGGTACGGAAAATCGATCGAGGGGAGTGAGCGATGGATACGCGCGATTACCAGGAACCGGTCTGTCCCTTTGATTTCTCGATGTGGACCGGAGAACCGCAGGAGACGGTTCCGGTGCAGCGGATTATTGAGAAATCGGATGATTACCTGAGCCGCGATGATTTCGATGCGGCCGAGAAGCACCTTCTGTACTGGCTCGAATCAGCGGAAGCATTCCGGGATATCCGCGGCGCATTTTTCCTGCATAACGAGCTGATCGGCTTCTACCGGAAATGCGGTAATGAAGAGAAGGCAGAGAAGGAAATCGCAGCGGCGCTTTCCCTGACAGAAGATCCGCGGATCGGGAAGGAGAGTACCGGAGCAGCGACCCTGTATGTGAATGCGGCGACAGCGATGAAGCGCTTCGGGCATGCGGATCGGGCACTTCCGTATTTCCAGCGTGCCGAACTGATCTACGACCGCGAGCTTCCGGATACGGACGGCAGGAAAGGCGGCCTGTACAACAACATGGCGCTCGCATTAGCGGACCTTGATCGCTTCGATGAAGCGGAAGCTTACTTCCTCTTGGCGATCGATACGATGAAACATGTCCGAAACGGCGAGCAGGAACAGGCGCTTTCATACCTGAACCTCTGCGATGTTCTGCTGCCGGAGGATCCGCGGATCCCGGTGTACCTTTCGGAGGCGCAGCGGCTTTTGGATACCGAAAGCCTTCCGCGGGACAGTTACTACGCCTACAACTGCGACAAGTGCGCACCCGTTTTTGAAGAATATGGGATGGCGGACTATGCAGCGGAGCTTCGAAGGCGGCGGGCAGAGATTCTCGCGAAATAATGGGATAACGGATTTTTATGAAAGGACTGGAATTATC